>CANPYB010000182.1 GCA_947587605.1 Candidatus Gastranaerophilales bacterium | reverse complement strand
TAATTATAATGCTTGCCATAGGAACGGGAGCAAGTAAAAAAGTACAGGAAAATATGGAATCCATGGGTTCTAATATGTTAACAATCCGCTCAACATCTGCAAGAACAGGCGGTGTAAGTATGGGAGTCGGCACCCGTCCGACATTAACATTAAAAGACGCAATAGCCATTCAAAAAAATGTAGCCGGAGTAGAAGCAGTTGCGCCCGCTTCAAGCGAGGGTAATCAAAACTGGCAGACAACCGTTTACGGTACAACTCCGCCGTATTTGTTTATAAAAAATTATGAAATAGAAGCAGGCAGAGGCTTTACTTTTGAAGATATTAAAAACAGCGCAAAAGTAGCCGTCATAGGTTCAACCGTTGCAACAGAGCTTTTTGGCGACGTTTCACCGATAAATAAAGTTATAAGAGTAGGCAATGTTCCTTTTAAAGTTTTAGGAACACTGAAAGCAAAAGGTTCACAAGGTCCTTTTGACCAAGATGATTTAATATTTATACCGATTACAACTGCCCAAAAAAAATTGTTCGGAGTATCTTTCCCCGGAACAGTAAAAATGATTATAGTAAAAGGTTCAGACGGCGATACATTAAATGATGTTGAAAAAGAAATAACAGAGCTTCTTGCCATGCGCCATAATATCGGCAAAAATCAAGTAAATGACTTTGAAATAAGAAACTCTGCAGAATTCCAGGAAAAAATGAAATCAACCGTTCAAACTTTTGCAATACTGCTTGCTTCAATCGCTTCGGTATCATTGCTTGTAGGCGGTATAGGGATTATGAATATAATGCTTGTATCAGTAACCGAAAGAACAAAAGAAATCGGAATTAGAATGGCAATAGGAGCAAGAGCTTCCGATATCCGCCGGCAATTTTTAATAGAATCTTTTATGCTTTCAATGATAGGCGGACTTATAGGGGTAGTTACGGGAATTTTAGGCGCAAAATCAGTTGAATTTTTCTCAGAGGGAATGAGCGTATCTATTTCATTATTTTCAATATTTTTATCATTGGGATTTTCAGGTATAGTCGGAATTGCGTTCGGATATTATCCTGCTTATAAAGCCTCATTATTAAATCCTATTGACGCATTAAGATACGAATAAATTTATATTTTTTCTTTTCTGTCCCAATTTATATTTTTTTTAATTATTTTTGCAGGATTACCTGCAATAGCACAATTTTCTTCATTAAAGGATTTAGTTACTACCGAACCTGCACCGATTACACAGTTATCAGGAATTTTCACATTTTTGCATATTATACTATTCAATCCAATCCAAACGTGATTACCTATTTCACAATATATATTATGATTATTTTTTAAATATTCATTTGTTAATTTATCTAATAATATATGTCCGTCACCATTTATAATTTTTATTCCGTAAGACAACATACAATCTTGACCTATTGTAATTTTAGAATTTTCACTCCAGCAATTTAATTTTGCCCCTCCGATTGAAACATTTTCTTTTATATGAACTTTTCTGTTATCCAATTTTCCGCTAAAATTTACGGTTAAATTTGATATGTTATAAACACTTTTTTCAATAATAATTTCATTATTATTTCCATTACAACATATAATTGAATTACAAAATTTACATTCCGAATCTATAATTATTATATTATTTTCACCGTCAATATCTATTGACAAACCTGGAACTATTTTTTTTGACTCTTTTAAAATTTTATTTTGCTTTATGTATAATTTATTATTTTTTCCTTTGAAATGAACTTTTTTATCAACTATTTTAAAAGATAATTTTAAACCAAAAATTCTTATAAAAAATTTAATATATCCGTAAAAGTAATTAATATTTACAGAAAAAACATTATTTTTAATAAATTTAAACATAGAAAAATTATAACATAAGTATTCAAAAAATAAATACAAATAGTAATACAAAATTAAATATATATTAAATTTTAATATTTCAATACAATTTATTTATAGGGATATTTATTAATGAAAGAATTTAAACCGTTAAAACAAGAAAAAACAATAATAAGTTTAAGAATGGATGTAGAACTTTTAAAAAAAGTTGATGAAATATCGGTTAAAACAAATATCAGCCGTAATGAATTATTGGTTCAATGTATAGAATATGCGCTTACAAATATCAAAAAATAAATTAAATTTGTTATAATTTTAATATGATTTTAAAAGAATTTTCAAAATACCTGCAGGAAAACAAAGATAAAAATTCCGTAAAACTTTTAAACGAATGGATAATAGAAAGATTAAACCGTCCGTCATTAAACAAAGTTGACAGTATTTTAAAAGCGGAATTATATTTTGCAAAAAATAACAATGATAAAACCTTAATAATAGCAAAGAGCGATACTGGCAGAACATTATTAAATGCTTTATATAATTTTTCCATGAGTTTTGAACAATATAAACTTGCAAAATTTTTGCACGATAAAAAATCAACAGATTTTAAGATTTCATAATTACTTTATTTGTACAACTTGCTCCGTTTAAAACATTGTTTGATGTTTTTGAAC
>CANPYB010000181.1 GCA_947587605.1 Candidatus Gastranaerophilales bacterium | reverse complement strand
AAGACCTTTAAGTTTATCTTTAAGGCTTTTTGCAAATATATTCGCGGGAGAAATACTTGTATCTGCGCTATTGGGAATAATGGCAGTCGGACTGCCGATACCTGCAATGTTTTTTGAAATATTTGTAGCATTTATACAGGCATTTGTATTTATGATGTTGTCTATAGCGTATATATCAACATCAGTATCGGAAGAACATTAGAGAAAAGGAGATAATAATGGAAGAAGTAAAAGCAATTTCGGATTTAGCACAGCTTGGTGCAGGTTTAGGTATAGGGCTTGCCGCGCTGGGTGTTGGTTTGGGTATCGGTATCGGCTTAAAAGGATTATTGGAATCTATTGCAAGACAGCCTGAAATGGCAGGAAAAGCATTTATTAACTTCCTTGTCGGTGCAGCTTTAGCTGAAGCCTGCGCTTTATATGCTTTAGTTGTTTCATTCAAACTTTTGGGTATGTTTTAACAGAGGCATAAAATGGAGTTCGATGCAACATTTATAATAGCTGCAATTAGTTTTGTTATTTTTGTTTTTATTATGAACAAAATATTTTATGCTCCTGTATTGAAGATAATGAAAGCAAGACAGGATTTTGTGGAAGAAAATTTTGAAAGTGCAAGAAAAACAAAAGAACAAACAAAAAAGCGTGTTGAATACCGCGAGGGAGAACTTGAAAAATCACGCGAAGAAGCCCGCAGTAAAATTGCTATGCACTCTAAAGAGTTAAAAACAGAGCGTTCAAAACAAATATCCGATTATAAAAATGAACTCTATTCCAATATTTCGCGCGAACGCGACAACTTAAAAAATTCTGCCATAGAGGCAAAAGAAGTTTTAAAAGATTCCGTTGTTAATATTGCAAAAGAAATCTCGCAAAAACTTTTAGGCGACAGCATAAATGAAGATATGATTAACACTTCCAAGATAGAAGAATAAAAATGACAGATATTATTCAAACATTTATACAAACAAATTCACTTAATTTTATTATCGTTCTGGCGGTACTAATATTTATACTGTCAAAATTAAAGATAAATGAAAAAATTAACAAACTTCGTGATGATATAAAATCATACGTTGATAATTCTACTTCGGAAAAAGCGCTTGCCCAAAAAGAACTTGAAGAAACGGAAGAAAAAATAAAGCATCTGCCCGAGGAAACACAACTAATTGAAACAAGCGCCGAAAATAATATTAAAGGGCTTGAGCAAAAAATCAAAAGAGAAATCGAAGACAAGAAAAATGATATAAAAACTTCTGCGGACAGAATATTAAATTTGGAAATTAAACAGTTTAAAGCAAAATTAACATCAATATTATCCGAAAAGTCAGTAATACTTGCAAAGGATAATGCTATAGAACAGTTAAAAAACAATCGTGAACTTCATAATAAATATATTGATGAAGCAATAGAAGAAATAGGCAGGTTAAGTTTATGAAAGCCGGCGATATAAAAAATCTTAAAATAGCAAGAAAATACGCAGACGCAATATATATGTCCGCAAAAGAAGCAAATATTGAAGAAAAAGTGCTGTCTGATTTAATTTTTATATTGGAAACATTATCCGTAAATAAAGAGTTATCGGACTTTTTATTGAGTCCGCTTATAAAAACGGAAGATAAAAAAGATGTAATTCAAAAACTGTTTAGTCCTCATACGGATAAAATAACAACTGACTTTTTAAATTTGCTCGCTGAAGCGCAAAGGCTTGATGCTTTAGGGGAAATAGTCAATAAATACAAAGACAAGTTAAATGAAGCAAAAAATATAGAAAAGCCGCTTGTAATTTCGGCAGTAGAGTTAAATGAGAGTCAAAAAGAGCGGGTAAAATTAAAACTGCAGGATAAGTTAAATAAAACAATAGAACCCGAATTTATTACGGATGAAACTATTATCGGAGGATTAATTGTCGAAATCAAAGACAGGACAATTGATTGCAGTTTAAAAACAAAATTTGAAAATATGAGAAAAGAATTAATAAAAGGAAACTAAAATGACAGTAATAAATCCCGATGAAATAACATCAATAATAAAAGAGAAACTTCAAAATTACGAAACCAAACTTGAGGTAAAAAATGTCGGTGTTGTAATAGAGGTAGCAGACGGTATATCAAGGATATACGGGCTTAGTAATGCAATGTCATCAGAACTTGTAGAGTTTGAGGACGGCAAAGGGACGCTGGGTATAGTGTTAAACCTTGAGGAAGATAATGTCGGGGTAGTAATATTAGGTGATTACACTCATATAAAAGAGGGAATGAGCGTAAAAACCACGGGAAGAATAGCATCAGTCCCCGTAGGTTACGGATTATTGGGCAGAATAATAGACCCGACAGGTGCGCCTGTTGACGGCAGAGGTGATATAAATTATGAAAAAACAAGACCGATAGAGCGTGTAGCCCCGGGGATTGTAACGAGGAAATCAGTTTGCGAGCCTTTGCAGACAGGTTTAACCGCAATAGATGCGCTTACCCCTATAGGCCGAGGGCAAAGAGAACTTATAATCGGCGACTGTCAA
>CANPYB010000180.1 GCA_947587605.1 Candidatus Gastranaerophilales bacterium | reverse complement strand
ATGACAAAAGGGCGTTTAATAGAACCAGAGGAATTTGAAAATATTATAGTAAGGTCAAATACGGACGGTTCAAGTATTAGAATAAAAGACGTAGCAAGGGTTGAACTTGGTGCATATACTTATGATAAACTCGGTTTAATCGGCGGTAAACCCGTTGCCGTTATACAGGTTGTACCTCTCCCGGGTGCTAATACAATAAATATTGTAAATTTAGTAAATAAAAAAGTAGCGGAAATTAATAAGACACTGCCCGAATCGTTAGAGATTAAAATGATGCACGATGACTCAAAATTCATACGTGAGTCTATGAAAGAAGTTGTATTTACAATTTTAATGACATCTTTAATAGTTATTTTGGTAATATTCGTGTTCTTAGGTGATTGGAGAGCAACATTAGTCCCTTGTGTAACAATCCCCGTATCATTGATAGGTACTTTTGCCGCCTTGCCTGTGTTTGGGATGTCAATAAACCTGTTGACTCTGTTTGCCATGGTGCTGGCGGTCGCGGTAGTTGTCGATGACGCTATCGTTGTTATAGAAAACGTAAAAAGGCACTTAGAAGACGGTAAAACACCTGTTGAAGCTACACAGCTTACAATGCAGGAAGTTGGCGGTGCTTTGGTGGCAATGGCAATGGTACTTATGGCGGTTTTCGTTCCCGTTTCATTTATTTCGGGATTGTCGGGGTTAATGTACAGACAATTCGCGGTTTGTATTGCAGTATCAATTGCACTGTCAGCTATATGCGCGTTGACTCTTTCGCCTGCAATGTGCTCTATAATCTTAAGACCCGAAGATCCGAACAGAAAACCATCAAATGCTTTTACGGCTTTCATTAAAAAAGTATTCACCGCTTTTGATGAAAGGTTTGATAAAGTAACACACTGGTATTTGGATGTAGTTAAAAAATTCGTATATAACAGAAAACTAACAATATGTTTGTATGTAGGTTTTTTGGCTTTAATGGGATTATTGTTTAAAATTATTCCGACAGGATTTATCCCTGATGAAGACCAGGCTGTAGTTATGGCTCAAATAGTTCTGCCTCCCGGTTCTGCGTTAAATAAAACTCAGGATGTATTATTAAAATTAACCGAAGAAGTTAAACAAATAGACGGGGTTGTTCCCGAAAGAATTATTACTTTTGCGGGTATGGGACCTACAAACCAGGCATTCTGTATTGTTCCGTTAAAAGATTGGGGTGAAAGAAAAGTATATCCTTGGAATTGGGTAATAAGAAAAATTCAAGGCAAACCGACGGATTTATCACATAACGGAATATTAAAAGAATTAAGAGCGCGCGCGGCTAAGATAAATGAAGCGTCAATAGCGGCATTCTCGCCTCCTGCAATATCAGGTATGAGTATGTTAGGCGGTTTTGAGTTCCAAATGCTTTCAAAAGGCGAACACTCTTTGCAGGATATTGAAAAATTTGCAAATCAATTAACTGTTGCAGCTAACCAAGATAAGGGGTTAAGCAGTGTTTATACAACGTATCAGGCAAACGTACCGCAATACAGATTAAATATTGACTATGAAAAAGTCTTAGCGCAAAATGTTAATATACAAGAGCTATATTCAACATTAGCTTCAACTTTAGGTTCATATTATATAAATGACTTTAACAAGTTAGGGCGTGTATTTAAGGTTCAAATGCAGGCTGAAGACGATTTCAGAAATAAAGCCACTGATATAGAGAAAATATATGTTAAAAATATGAAAGGTCAAATGGTACCGTTAATGACAATGGTCAGCCTTGAACAAACGGTAGGTGCTGCGTCTATTACAAGATTTAACCAGTATAGAAGCGTTCAATTCTCCGGTCAGGGTGCTGCAGGCAAGAGCTCAGGTGAAGCTATGAAATCAATGGAACAAGTTGCAACAAAGACTCTGCCTAAAGATGTGGGTTATGACTGGTCCGGTACTTCACTGCAAGAGCGTGAGTCATCAGGACAAACAGGCGTAGTTATCGCATTGGCATTGACTTTTGTATACTTGTTCTTAGTTGCTCTTTATGAAAGCTGGTCAATACCAGTTGCGGTATTATTAATTGCTCCTGTTGCAGCGTTAGGTGCATTAATATTCCAGATGATGTTAGGTCAATCCTTTGACTTGTATTCGCAGGTTGGTATGATTGCGTTGATTGGTATCGCGGCAAAACAATCCATATTAATCGTCGAATTTGCAAAGGATTTACATGAAAATAAAGGTCTAAGTATAGAAGATGCTGCGATAGAAGCTGCAAGAATAAGATTTAGAGCTATTATGATGACGGCTTTAGCATTTGTATTTGGAGTATTACCTATGGTATTTGCAACGGGTGCGGGTGCTCAAAGCAGAGTATCGGTTGGTTCAACGGTATTCGGCGGTATGACGGCGGCTGCTACAATCGGTACTATATTAACACCTGTTTTCTATGTACTTGTTCAATCATTAGTTGAAAATATGGCAAAAAGGAAAAAACAAACAAACGAAAATTAAATATAAGAGTAGAGTGGAAAAATGAATAAAAAATTATTTATATT
>CANPYB010000179.1 GCA_947587605.1 Candidatus Gastranaerophilales bacterium | reverse complement strand
AGCTATGTTCCTTTTTTTGATTTTTTATACAAAACTTATCTAAAAAGTTTTCCAACATTAAATTCATTGTTCTTAATTCCAATTTTGTAAGTTTAGTATACATCAATATTAAAATCATGTAAACACATGTCTATATTGAATTATAGACATAATATGTAATATATATATTACAGTAATATTTGTATTACATGACACCATGTAAATATGAGTATTCGTAAACTTAGAAATAAAATAGGAAAAAAAATTAGAGAATTGAGATATAAACAGGGATTATCTCAAGAGAAACTTGCCGAATATGTAAATATATCCAGAGAACATCTTTCCTGCCTTGAAAGAGGCAAGTATTCGGCGAATATAGAAACTCTTTTTAATATTTCGGAATTTTTTAAAGTTGATATAAAAGATTTCTTTTAAATTATTTTACTTTTTCCTCTGCTCCCGAAGGATTTAACCTGTACCCGCCGCCATAAATTGTTTCAATGTATTTTTTTCCGTTAGAGATTTTATCCAGTTTTGTTCTTATATGACGCATATGCACCCTTATTGTTTCTACTGCGTCATCAGCTTCATATCCCCATACCTCTTTTAATATTTTTCCGCTTGATACCATATTGCCGTAATTCTGCATTAAAAGATTTACTATATCAAATTCAATGGGAGTAACATTTACACTCTGCCCTTTTATTTCTATTGAATAATTTTCGGGTATTAAGGTTATGTCGCCCTGCGTTAATACTTCTTTTACCGCTACGGATTTTGGTATTGTGTTTACCCTTTTTAACAAGGCTTTAATTCGCATTTTTAACTCCTCAATTTCAAAGGGTTTTACAAGATAATCATCTACACCGATATCATATCCCTGCGCTTTATTTTGAAGCATATTTAATGCCGTGAGCATTATTATCGGGATATCTTTTGTCGTTTCATTTTCTCTTATCCTTTTTGCAACCGTGTATCCGTCTACCTCGGGCATCATAACATCAAGGACTATTAAATCGGGAAGCTCCTGCTTCGCAAGCGCATAACCTTTATTGCCGTCATAGGCTGTTATTACTTCATAATATGCAAGTTCTAAATTTACTTTTATAAGCTCGTTTATTGCCGTATCATCATCTATTACCAATATCTTTGCCATATATTTCCTTTATTATTTTTTTTACTCTGTCCGCGTATGAATAATTGCTTGCAGTGTTTCTTCTTCCTTTTGCCGATATTAACTGCGCTATATTCAAATTTCTTAAATAAAATTCTATTTTATCCGTTAAATCAACAGAATTATTATACACCTCTATTTCCTTACCAAGTTCAAATCGCTTTTCAATATTTTTGTATTCGGGAGCAATTAAAAATCCGCCCGAAGCCGTTATTTCCAAACATCTGTAATTCATTTCGGATTTGTTTGGATTTGGCAGGTCTATATTTATTTTAGAAGATATATAAATTTCCGCCAGCTCTTTTGTGTTTTCTACATATCCTCTGTAGCTTGAACGGTATAAATCCAAAAATCTTCCCGTTAATAGTTTTTTAGCCTCTATTTCATCCGCACTCTTATAAAAATCAAAAGAACGGCAGAATATATTTATATTTCCGTAGCTCATTATTAAGCCGGATAGTATTTTTTCACGCAAAGGATAAGAGGGATTGCCCGCAAAAGTTATTCCGTATTTATATCGGTTAAATTTAAACTTGTAATCCTTTATATTTACTGCCGGAAGTAATTTATTCTTTGCTTTTACTCCCTCGTAATAAAAAGCATAAGAGTTTTCTCTTTTTGTCAGATTTTCGGGGATTTCTCCTTTTGCTTCAGCAAGGTATACTATTTTTGAACTTTCTGAAACATTAAGTAAAAAATCAATTAACTCACCTTTATTCATTGAGCTTGACCAATAACAAAAAATTATATGAGGCGATATTTTTTTTATCTCGTTTATATTTAAGTCATATATTTTTTTTTCAACAACAAAATATGACAATTCCTTAAAGGCAGTTGAATAGCCTTTTGCAATATATTTCCCTTTATTGTCATCGGGCAGAATTACTAAAACTTTATCCATTCTTTTATTTTAACAGCATGTTAAAGTAATTAAAAGAAATATTTTAACTTATAATCCCGTACTTTTTAGAAATTTCTTCCAAAATTTTAACGGCTCTGTCTATTTGCGAAAATGTTAAATCTCTCATTACGCAAAGCCTTAGTCTGCACTCTTTGCGCCTTACTGCAGGGTATGTCACAACATTTGTATAAACACCATTTTCCCTGAGTTCATAATGAAGCGGAAACAGTTTTTCCTC
Organism: Candidatus Gastranaerophilales bacterium; assembly: GCA_947587605.1. GTDB lineage: Bacteria > Cyanobacteriota > Vampirovibrionia > Gastranaerophilales > Gastranaerophilaceae > Avigastranaerophilus. The sequence goes on along the minus strand of CANPYB010000179.1, from coordinate 248 downwards.
ATCATATATCATTACGGGTACTATTGCTGACTGAGAATGACCAATATCAAACCCCGCATTAATAAATTTGTTTTTTAAATAATTTATTTTTTCCCAAAGCTCAGCTCTGCCTGCTGAGTCCGTTTCAAACAGTTCAAATGCCTTATTCAATCCGCCCGCAATTGAAGCGGGAAGTGCTGTTGAAAAGAAATATGTCCGCGCATACAGTTTTAAATATTGAATAACCTCTTTAGATGCAGCGCAGTATC
>CANPYB010000178.1 GCA_947587605.1 Candidatus Gastranaerophilales bacterium | reverse complement strand
GTTAATTCAACACCTGAGGCCGTATCCGCATCCGGATTATAATATCCGATAATATGAGCTGCAAGTTCATCCTGCGGATATACTCTTTCATTTTTCTTATCAAGACTTATTTCTCTCAGCCCTAATTTCTTTATTTTTTCTGCTGTGAGTCTGTCAACATCTTTTTTTAAAAGTATGACGGTTGCCCCTTTATTTATTGATTTTACTATTGTTTTTTTATCAGTACCGATTAAAGGAGATAATAAATCCGCCAATTCCTCGGGAGTATGGTCAAAGTATTCCCTGTGTGCATACAAATTATATGAAGTTTGGTCGCTTGCGAGCCTTACGCCGTTTCTGTCCACTATTTGCCCGCGCATAATAAAGTTTTTACTGTATCTTTGATTTTTTGCTTTTGCCTTATAATGCCTTATATCAACAATTTGGAGCAAGAACAGGTATAGAACGGCAACGGCAAAAAAACCTAACAGTATAATGTGTGCGGTTTTAATACGTTTTTCAATTTGTTTTAATTTTCGTTCTTTCTCGTTTTGTTCCATGGCAAAAATCCCTATAAACAGGGTATCATATTATACATTAATGGAAAACTTGTTAACTAAATTTAATATCCGACAGACCATTTGTAATTAATAGGCAGAGTTTGAGTTTTAGGAGCCTGTGCTATATTAACGGCCGGTACCTCTATTACTTTTTTTGCCGTATCCAATAATGTTTTATTATGTATATATGCGTCTACTTTTTCAAAAGAGTGCATATTATCAATTTTATTTTGTAATTCTATATTTTCATTACTTAAAGTAACTATTTCATGCCCGAGATTATTCATTGTTTTTTCTCTGTCGGAAACAAAATAATAGCTGACAAGAGATAACATAACCAAACCCATTAATAATACGGTAAGCAGTTTATTTAATTTTTCCGCGGGAGTTTTATTTACAATGTATCTTGGAAATTTTCCGTAAATAACAGGATTAGAAACAGGAGCATGCTTAACCTGCTCGTTATAATAAATTTTAGCTGCATAACTTGTTGAACTTCTGCTCAATGATATCTCCCCTGCCGGATTATTATTTATTTATTCTTCTTGCGGCTCTAAGTTTTGCCGACCTTGACGGAGGATTTATTTTAATTTCCTCCTCGCATGCCGTAATTGGTTTTTTATTTATCAGTTCAATTAACGGCTTGTTATATTTTATTATCCCCCCGCGAGCATATTCAATACTGCGTTCTCGGGCATCTATCCATTCATGCGAATAGTATTTAAAAAATTGTTTTACTATTCTGTCCTCCAAAGAATGGAATGTTACTACTGATAGTATAGCACCATTTGATAATAATGTAAGCACTTCGTTTAATGTATTTTTTATATTGTCAAGTTCATGGTTAACTTCGATTCTGATTGCTTGGAATATTCTTGTAGCGGGATGGATTTTTGATTTTATTCTTGGTGTTGCCTCAAATATAATATCCGTAAGCTCTTTAGTGGTTACAATATTTTTTATTTTTCGTTTTTCTGCGATTTTTTTAGCAATTCTTTTTGAAAATCGTTCTTCGCCGTATTCACTGAAAATACGTACTAATTCATCCTCTCTGTAATCATTAACCACATCATAAGCGGAAAAATCAGCCCTTTGGTTAAATCTCATGTCTAATTTCGAATCACTTAAAAAGCTGAAACCCCTCTCTTTTGAAGTCAGTTGAGCACTTGACGCGCCAAGGTCAAAAACTATTCCGCCTGTTATTTCTTTTATTTTATTTTTTTCTAAATATTTCTTAATATTTGTGTAAGATTCGTTTACAATCGTTAAATTTTTGTAATCTTTTAATTTTTCACCTGCATATTTTATTGCGGCTTCATCAACATCAAAGGCAATTAATCGTCCGTTAGGCGAGATTTGTTTTAATATTAATTCGCTGTATCCGCCGCCGCCCAATGTTGCATCAATATATAATTTTCCGTCGGTGCAATTTAATGCGCCTACGGCTTCATTTAACATTACGGGATAGTGTTTATATTCTTCCATTCCTTTTGCCAAGATTAATTTATTTCTGCCAGTTTCTCCAGCTTTAATTTCTGGTCATGAGCCATTAATAAACTGATTAATTCGTCCAAATCTCCGTCAATAACAGTCCATACATTGAGATTTTGACCAATTCTGTGGTCTGTCAAGCGTCCCTGCGGAAAATTATATGTTCTTATACGTTCAGACCTGTCACCTGTTCCGACTTGAGAACGTCTTAAGTCGGTTACTTCTTTCATTTGTTTTTGAACTTCCATATCATAAAGTTTTGCTTTTAAAATTTGAAGTGCACGTTCTTTATTTTGAAGCTGGGAGCGTTCTTCCGTACAAAATATCATTATACCCGTAGGTTTATGAAATACCCTTGCCGCTGTTTCAACTTTATTTACGTTTTGACCGCCTGCACCGCCCGAACGCGCCGTTGTTATTTCTATATCATTCATATTTAATTCAATTTCAACATCATCAACTTCGGGCATTACGGCAACTGTTGCGGTTGAAGTATGCACTCTGCCCTGCGACTCCGTAGCGGGAACTCTTTGGA
>CANPYB010000177.1 GCA_947587605.1 Candidatus Gastranaerophilales bacterium | reverse complement strand
CCCGCTTTTATTGCATCCGCAGGTGTTACTATTCTTATTTGATCGTTTACTATTGCCCATGTGGGTCTTACTGCGGGACATACAACAAGAAAATCTTTACCGAGTTCTTCTTTTATTTCTCCCGCGTCGGTGTCGGGCGCTATTACCCCCGCTAAACCCGCTTCTTTTGCTGTCCTCGCAAGTTTTAAAACATAAGCGGATATATTCATATCTACACCGAGCTCGTTTGTTAATGTTTTTTGTCCGAAACTTGATAACAGCGTTACAGCTAATATTTTAGGCGGATTTATATTGTTTTTTTTGGCAAAGGTATTGCAGGCATTAAGCGTATTTATCATCATTTTACTTCCGCCTGCCGCACTTATATTGAAAAAGTCTACTCCGCGTTTCATTAAATTTATACTGGTTTGAGCTATTGTGTTTGGAATATCGGCAAATTTTCCGTCGAAATATACTTTTCCGCCGTGTTCTTTTATTACTTCTACCGACTTAAATCCGCAAGCCGTAAATAATTGAAGTCCTACCTTAAAATAACCTACATAATCTTTTAATAAATCAACATACTTTGTAACTTCTTCAATAGTATCAAAATCAAGTGCCAGAATTATTCTGTCTTTTGTTTCCATTATTTTTCGGGTTCCATTTTACTACAATCAAACAACCCGTTAATAATATCACTATTATTTAAAGTTATCAATATTTTTAAGCAGATTTTAATCCGCTTATTTTCATAAATTCTTCTTCAGCAAGTAATGCTTTTTCGTATGCTTCGCTGCTGCTTAACCCTTTATCAAGGTAATGTTTATAAATGCCGTCAAACATTTCTTCACAGCATAGCAATAAATTTGGATGATTTTTAGCCATATTTACTGCTTCATCCACACTTTTTGATACATCCGCGCCTTTTGTGGTTTTTACCTGTGAGCGCCCTAATACACCGGTATCTGGTATATATTCTTTTTCTTTTATATCATCTTGATGTGCAGATACCTCTGCACTTTTCTTTATTCCTGCTTTATCTATTTTGTCAATACCAAGACCATAATTTCCGATATTATTAATCTCTGTCATTTTTTCTCCGTGTTTATTTCTTTCGCATTATATTTTAAACCTTGTTATTAAAATTTTTTGCTAGTCTTTTTATAAATATATACTATTTTAATTTTTTTTGTGCCTTGAATTTTGACTTAAACCCTTATAAATATTGATAAAAATACGATAAAAATTTAACTTTACAAAACTTAATATTTTATATATTCTATATCTAAATTTTATGTAAACTTAGAAAATTTAATTTTTTATTAAATTATTTAGTTGATTGATATTGTATAATTTTTAATTCAAAATTAAAGTATGCGGAAAAAATTGTTAATTGTATTTGTTTTCATTCTGTTTGTCGGTATTGCGTCGGCTAAAGAGAGCGAAAAATTGGATGTTAATTCGGCAGGATTTATGGATTTAGGTAATTATGCCGAAAAAATAAATTCTGCTGATAAAATAAAAGAAAATATAGAATTATCCAATGAACAGGCTGCTGATTTTGAACAGCAGGCAATAAAAGAAATAGCAAGACGATATGAAGAAAATGCAGTTGAATTAAATCTTGATGATGTTGACTCATCTGCGCTTGACAGTGTTAATAATGACAGAATTTTTAAACTGCATGTTAATGAAACACAGTATAATATAGAAAGCAGCATAAAAGCCGAGAATATGATTTGGGATTCCTCCAAGCAGTTTTCTCAAGCGTTATTTTCTTCATCACGATATATGGCTCCTATCCCTGCGGTTGTTAATTCACAAAGTATTGAAGCAAATATATCACCGTCATTATCGGCTTCTATCGGGCAAACTTATTTATTTGATTCGTTGGGACCGTCTGTTTTGTTTGTCAGAACTAATGAATCTACTTATAATACCGGAAGTGTTATTTCATATAAAGGCGGTGGATTAAATCTTTCGGTGGGGTCGTTTTCTTCTTCGTATAATAATATGGCGTCAGGCGGAGCTGTTTTAACTTCCAATTCAATTAATCTGCCAAAAAACTGCGGGAGCTTTTTAATCGGCAGTGCTTTTTTTTCTAATGAAGCTCAAGAGTACAATAAAAATACCGGCGGATTGTTTGGAGAATATACTTATAAAAGATTAAAACTTAATGCACAGGTGGGACAAAGCAAATTTTCAAATTCTGCCGATTATGATACAAGTTTTTATTTTATTCCCGAATTAAGATTAAGTGACTCTTTATATCTTAAAACAAGGTTTATTCGCAATGTGAGCCAAGAAACAATGCAGGATGAACTTGCCTTAACTTATAAACCTAAAAAGAGTAAAAATAATCTTGAAATTGAGCTGAATGCCTCAAGTCAATACGACAATAATTCTGTAATTAAACAAAGGCTGAAACTTTCAACTACGTTTAGAATATAAAAAAGACTCCCTTATTAGCGGGAGTCTTTTATTATTATATATTAAATTACATAGCACCTTTTACTATTTGAGCGAAACTGTCAACTTTTAAACTTGCACCGCCGACTAATGCGCCGTCTATATCAGATTGAGCCATTTGTTCTTTTATAGTTTCGGGTTTT
>CANPYB010000176.1 GCA_947587605.1 Candidatus Gastranaerophilales bacterium | reverse complement strand
CTCGGTTCACCTGCTGTAACCACAAGAGGTTTTAAAGAAGAAGATATGAAAGAAGTCGGCAAAATCATAGCTAAAGCTGTTGAAATTTCTGATACTAAAGATGAAAATATCATAAAAGAACTAAGACAGCGCTCATTAAATCTGTGCAAAAAATACCCGTTATATGAGGATTAATTATGACAGTTCTTCAATTATCCGAAGCAAATATAATAGGAACGGTAATTGCGTTTATTCTCGGATTATTTTTAATACCGCTGGTAATAACATTTTCCGAGAAACAAGGATTAATGGATAAGCCCGATGCAAGGAAAATTCATTCTCATCCCATTCCGAGACTCGGCGGAGCTGCAATATGGGCTTGCAGTATGCTTTCATTTTTAGCATTAATAATATTAAGCTACTACCCTCATCGTTCTTTATTATCGGGGTTATTGCTCGGAAGTTCGTTAATGTTTTTACTCGGGCTTGTGGATGATGTATACGGTTTAAGCGCAAAATTTAAGTTTACATTGCAAATTTCCATAGCAACAATAGTATTTTGTCTCGGAGTAAAAATAACGTCGGTATTTATACCTTTTGCAGGGTTAATTGAGCTTCATCCGATTGTGTCATATATATTAACAATCGGCTGGATAACGGGAATAAGTAATGCGGTAAACTTTATAGACGGCGTAGACGGTCTGGCGGGAAGTGTAATAACCATAAGTTCGGTAACACTTGGTTTAATGGCTGTAGCATTAGTGCCATCGGATGCAGTAAGCAGTTTAATAGCATTTATACTTGCAGGTTCAATGCTGGGATTTTTAACATATAATTTTCATCCGGCAAAAATATTTATGGGCGATTCGGGTGCATTATTCGGAGGTTTTCTGCTTGCCACATTATCAATAATGTATTCAATGAAAACTGCCGATATAAAAATGTATTTACCTTTAATAATACTTGCCGTACCTATAATTGATATAACTTTTTCATCGTTAAGACGTATATTAAAAGGAACATCACCATTTGTTGCCGACGCAGAGCATATTCATCATAAACTTTTAAACTTTGGATTATCTCAAAACAAAGCTGTACTTGTGCTTGTAGTATTTTCAATAATAATGGGCTGGCTTGCAACATATATAGCGGCATCAGATACTACAAAATACTTTTTATATGCTGTTATAATATCAACAGTGATGATTATATTAAATACTCACGCAAAAATAGTAGATAACGGCGAAGAAGCTCTAAAAACAGAGGAATATAAGAATAAGGATACAAATTAATGACGGTAAGAAAGATAGTAAAATACGGAACGCCAAGTTTAAGAGAAAAATCAAAAGAAGTTCATAAAATTTCAAAAAAGGTGCAGATACTTGTCGACGATTTATATGATACATTGTATGCCTCAAACGGAGTGGGGTTAGCGGCGCCTCAAATCGGTGAAAATTTAAGAATATTTGTAATAGATACAGGTACGGACCCAAAGACAATGAATCCGATAACATTTATTAACCCAAAAATATTAAAGCTCGAGGGTGCAATAAATTCTTATGAGGGATGTTTAAGTTTTCCCGACGCTTATACAAATGTAAGAAGATATAAGTATGTAAAAGTAAAAGCTATCAACATAAAAGGCAAACCATTTATATTGGAAGCCAAAGACGGCTCACTGCTTGCGAGAGCAATTCAGCATGAATTTGACCATTTAGATGGAATACTTTTTATAGACCATTGCAGAAATCGTTTTGAAGCGGACAAAGTACTGACGGAAAAAGGATTAAATCCTATCGAGGCAGATTATCTGCTTGATGAAAAAGAATTAGAAGATGAAATTCAAAAAAATCCGCAGAAAGAGGAGCCTAAGGATTGATAAAAGCAGTATTTATGGGGACTCCCGAAATAGCGGTAAAAAGTCTTAATGAGTTAATAAAAAATAATGAAATAGAGCTTACGGCAGTAGTAACTCAGCCCGACAGACCAAAAGGCAGAGGCAACAAATTAACACCGCCGCCCGTAAAAGTTTGCGCTTTGGAAAATAACATTTTATGTATCCAAACAGAAAAAATAAGCAAAGATAAAGAGCTGATAGATAAATTAAAATCAATGAATGCTGATTTTTTTATAACATACGCTTTCGGACAGATATTATCCCAAGAAGTTCTTGATATACCCAAAATAGCAACAATTAATCTTCATGCGTCGTTGCTGCCGAAATACAGGGGAGCTAATCCCATACAAAGATGTATATTTGACGGAGAGAAAAAAACTGGCATAACAACCATGCTCACCGTTTTAGAGCTTGATGCGGGCGATATCTGTGAAACACTTGAAATCCCGATTGATGAAAATATGACGGATGTTGAATTAAAAGAAATAATAAGCGAAAAATCTCCGGAGTTAATTTGTTCCACAATAAAAGGCTTGTATTCGGGCAAATTAACACCTAAAAAGCAGTGTGAACAGGGCGTATGTATTGCAAAAAAATTTACGAAACAAGACGGACTAATAAATTGGGCAAACACTTCATTGCAAATCCATAATCAAGTACGCTCAATGGTAGATTTTCCTACCGCGTACACATTTATAAACGGAAAAATGATTAAAATAATTGAAACAAGAATAA
>CANPYB010000175.1 GCA_947587605.1 Candidatus Gastranaerophilales bacterium | reverse complement strand
GCAATGGCACCGCCGCTATTACTAAGGCTTTTATTTCCTATAAAATCACCTTTTATGCCACCGATTTCAGAGGTATTATATATAGCGCCGCCTCTATATGCAGCTGTATTTAAAATAAAATCACCCTCTATTGCTTCAATAGAAGCATCTTTAATATTAGCAATAGCACCGCCACTGCCGTATTCCTCTTTGTCGTGTCGTCCGCCTGCTATTGAGTTATTATAAAAAGTAGCGGTTATTTTACCTATTGAACCGGCCTGGCTAACTTCTTCACCGTCGAAGTTGCCTTCTCCGTTTGATATAGCACCGCCATATACACCATAGTCGCCCTCGTAACCATATCCTTTATTACCCTCAAAATAGCCTGTAATGCTTTTTATTTTCCCTTGATTAGCAATAGCGCCGCCCTGGTTTGACTCATTATCTATAAAGTATCCTGTAATATCGCCAATTGACCCTAAAACATCTTCACCGTCTTGTTGCCTTGCTCTGTTAAATATAGCACCGCCTCTGCTTATATCGTATCTGCTATCGGTCGTAGCTTTATTTTCAGCGAAAATACCCGAAATATTACCGATTTCCGCATTGTTAAATATAGCACCGCCCCCTGCCTCTCCGTAGTATGTGAATGCTTCATTACCTATAAAATCTGAGATAATGTCGCCTATTTTACCTTGATGACTCTTTGTACTGGTTTCATTATATATGGCGCCGCCATAAGCGATAAAATTACCCTCGGCTTTGTTTTTATAGAAAAATGCTGAAATATCACCTATTGTTTTTCTGTTATTAAATATAGCGCCGCCTCTTTGTGCAGAGTTTTGCCTAAATAATGAATTTTTTATTCCGCTGACACCGTTACCGTTTACGTAAATAGCCCCGCCATCTGCGTGGATTTTAGAATCATCCCAGTAATTGTCAGGCTTTGCACCAGGATCAACCTCATTTTCAACTTTTACCGTATTGTTATAAAAATCACCCTCAATCCTAAAACCGCTTGAGGAACTGCCATATTTAGTCATATCTTCAGTGATATCAATACCGCCGCCTGTTACTTTATCACCGTCAAAGTTTGCCTCATTTTTTTCCGCCTTACCGTCATAGTGGGTTTTTATCATCAACTTAGTAGTATTATTATAAATTTTAAAATTAGTCATAGAACCTTCGGCATAGTTCTTTTCCAAATGCATGGCGGTTCCGTGCAATTGTGTTTCGACATCTGCTGTGGCTTTTTCTTCTTTTGTATAATCATGGATAGTAAATTTATTGAAGTTATGTTTACCATCACCGTCATTATCATCTCTGTTTTTATTTTTTTTAGTTGTTTCTTTGTATTTTGAGTCAGAGTCGTTTTCACTGCTGCCCATTGCATATTCTTGATCTTTTTCTAATGGTTTTTTTGAGCCATTCAATGCGTGATAACTTTTCCTTTCACCGGAAGAATCTTCATAATGTGCGTCACGTTCTTCATAGTCTACGGTCAGCCAATCTTCTACTTTTATCGGGTCTTGTTCAATCCCTTGAGAAGTTGGAGCATCAAACTTTTGAGATGGCATTTTATCTTCTACTTCAACATCAAGAGCAGGCGAAAGTTGATGATTTTTATCATCATAAGTATATTTATCATATGAAGTTACACCGCTTGAACCGTTTTCTTCAAATTGAAACGGATCAGTTATATATTTCCTTTCGTCGTCCTCTGCATTTGCAGGGTTTATAAAAGATAAACAAGATATTAAAGCTGCAGAAGCTAAAAATTTTATTGTAAAATTATACCCCTTGGTTAATTCCGATTTCCTTTCGGGGGGGGGATTACAGGTTTTATTTTCTTCATACTTAAATCCTCATATTAATTTATAAAATTAAATGAAAAAATATACTTATACACTTACTATTACTAAACTACCAAACAGTTTAATTATAGTAATTGTTCTATTTTTTGTAAAGAAATTTATTATATCTCCACTTTTAGGAGTATTTTTTCTATGGACATTTTATATAATGCCTCGGTACCTAAATCTTTAAACGCTATAATTTCACATTTTTTAATTTTTTGTGCCAGATAAGCAGCAATTCCGCCTGTTAGAGTAAAATATTTCGCGTTGTTTTTCTTTATAGCTTCAATTGTTTTTTTATTTCTTTCGCCTTTGCCTATTGTTGCGAGTAAGCCCATATTATAAAGTTTTACGGCATATTTATCCATTCTGCCCGCAGTGGTAGGCCCGATTGAACCTGTAATCTCACCTTTTTTTGCGGGGCAGGGCCCTGCATACAGTATTATTTTGTCTTTTATTTCTATAGGGAGCGGTTTATTTTGCTCTATTAATTCAAACAGTCTTTTATGCGCCATATCCCTTGCAACATATATTTCTCCCGATAGCAAAATTTTATCACCCTTTTTTAACGCTCTAATTGACTCAAAATCATCCTTACGTACTTCTTTTACACTTGAATTTGTTTCTGCAATTTCCTTAAAGTCAGGTGTTTTATGCTCAAAAACCACATTGTCGCCGCTGATTGTGCATTTTGAATACCTGTTTGAATGGCAATTTATTGTTACACCTATTGGCAGGCAGGCCAAAGAACTCGGCTTCGTCCGCGATACTTTTGAAAAGGTCTGT
>CANPYB010000174.1 GCA_947587605.1 Candidatus Gastranaerophilales bacterium | reverse complement strand
TAAAGCCTCTATTTGCGTTGCTCATGCCGATAATACCCCTTTGCAAACAATTAATAATAACTATAATGCGCAAAAAACCAAACAAATTTCTTTCGGCAAAGCAAGTACAACCAATGATATAAAAACTCAAGAATATAAATTATGGAATAATATTGAAACAACAGTAGTTAACGGTAATATGGCAGGAAAATCCGCATTATGTATGTCTATTGAAACAGATACACTAAAATCCGCTCCCGAAAGTGCTTTATACATTTTAAGCGAAATGCTTAACAGAGGCAGTGCCGTAAGAGGTTATAACAATTACAACAGTGAACTGTGCTCAAAGGATTTAATGTTAAGATTTAATGCCGCAACAGACGGAATATCAGTTATATCTAAGTTTAATGATGATAAAATACAAGATACACTTTCGTTATTAAAAGAAGTTTTAAACTGCCCAAATTTTAACGAACAGGATTTTGAACAAATTAAAAATAATTACAGAGATATTTTATTAACAAGAAATAAATCGGCGTCAGATGCATTATTAAAGAGTTTATTCCCCGATATTCACTATTTTGACACAACAGAAGAACAGCTACAAGCACTTGATAAACTAACACTAAATGATATAAGAAATTTATACGCACAAATAATGAATAACGCTCAGTGTGAAGTAACATACACTGCACCCGTAGATAAAAAACCGTATTTGATTGATATTTTAAATTCACAATTATCACAAGGCATGGGTGTATTTCAAAATGCAATAATAAACAGGAGTAAAAATACACAAGTTTATAAACCCAATACCGAGCTGAAAATAATAACACAAGCGGAAGATAATACGCAGGCACAAATAGTTCAAGGTTACATATATCCCAAAACATATAATATAGAAGACAAAGCAAAAATATTACTGCTAAACGGTATTTTAGGCGGCAGCATGTCATCAAGACTGTTTAGTGATTTAAGAGAAACTCAAAAACTTGCATACAGCGTAAATTCATCAATACTTGAACAAAACGATGCGGGAATGATTATGCTTTATATAGGAACAAGCACGGATTCGCAAATTCCGGGGCAGGAAACATTTGATAATGCAACTAAGGCTATAGCGGGCTTTAATAAAAATGTTGAATTACTTAAATCACAACCCGTAACAGCTCAAGAGCTTGAATATGCAAAAAAAATGCTGAAAACACAGCTGCTTAACGAAACAGAAACTAATTTAGGAATGACAACTCAATTCCATGAAAACAGAAACTCTGCATACGGTACAAAAGAATATGAATTATTACTAAATGCTATAGATAAAGTCACTATTGAAGATATACAAGCGGCAGCAAATTATGTATTCCAAAATCAACCCGTTACATCAATTGTTGCAAGTCAAAAAACGCTCAATGCATTGAATTTAAAATAAAAAAACAGCGGAGTTTTAATCCGCCGTTTTTTATTTATTATATTTTTTTTATTTCTTTAAAAATTCCGGAATATCAAGAATATTATTAGCGAACTCAGCAGCTTCCTGTTTTGTTATTTTAGGAGCTTGAGGATTTAAACCCGCAGTTCCGAATAAATCCAATGCGCCAAGGGTTTTTGTTTCCTGCTCCTGCTGATTAAATCTGTCAATTTCGCTTTTCTTTAATTCAAAGCCTGTAGCAATAACGGTAATTTGAATTTCACCTTGAATTCTGTCATCAATAACAGCACCGAAGTGAACAGTTGCGTCTTCAGAAACAGCGTCGTGTATAACTTGAGCAGCATCAGTTACTTCATATAAAGTCATATCCGGTCCGCCTGTTACATTCATAATGATACCCGAAGCGCCGTTTATTGAAGTTTCTAACAGAGGTGAATTAATAGCTGATTTAGCAGCTTCTAAAGCTCTGCCTTCGCCTGTTCCGCGTCCGATACCCATTAATGCGGAGCCTGAAGATTCCATTACGCTTCTTACATCAGCGAAGTCAACATTTATCATGCCCGGAACTGTTATGATATCAGATATACCTTGAACACCGCGGAGCAATACTTCATCTACAACTTGGAATGCTTCACGCATTGTTGTTCTTCTGTCAACAACTTCTAATAATTTATCATTAGGTATAACAATTAAAGCGTCAACTGTTTCTTTTAATTTTTCCAAACCTTGAATAGCTTGATTCATTCTTTTTTTGCCCTCAAAGCTAAACGGTTTAGTAACAACACCGATAGTTAAGGCACCTAATTCTTTAGCAATTCTTGCAACCACAGGAGCAGCACCCGTACCTGTTCCGCCGCCCATGCCTGCTGTTACGAATACCATATCAGCTTTTCCGATAGCGTTAACGATTTCGTCTCTTGTTTCTTCGGCAGATTTTTCACCTTTTTCGGGGTTACCGCCTGCGCCTAAACCGTTTGTCAATTTGCTGCCTATTCTTATTTTATGTTCAGCCAATGACATTTCAAGCACTTGAACATCGGTATTCATAGCCCAGAATTCTACACCGCCCAAGCCTGCTTTTATCATTCGGTTAACCGCGTTACCGCCTCCGCCGCCTACACCAATTACTTTAATATCGGCAGGAGTTCCGCCTGTTTGCTGTGTTGTTGAATCGTTATTACTTGTTTCTCTTTTGCCAAAGATATCAGGAACAAAATTTTCCACTTATACGCCCTCTTTTTT
>CANPYB010000173.1 GCA_947587605.1 Candidatus Gastranaerophilales bacterium | reverse complement strand
TACTCTCTGTGTTTGGCTTAAGGCTTCGGGTATACTCTCTATTAAGGCGCTGTCGCCCTTTGTACATCCTTTTTCAACGAGAGCGGAAAAACCGCCTATAAAATTAACATTAACTTCTTTTGCCGCTTCATCCAATACTTTAGCGAGATACACGTAATCATATTCTTTGCACGCTTCTCCCACAAGTGAAATAGGCGTTACTGCAATTCGTTTATTTATTATCGGTATAGAATATTCTTCTTCTATTTCGGAAGCGTACGAATAAAGGTTTTTTGCATATTTTATAATTTTATTATAAATTTTATCCCCGACCTCTTTTACGTTTTCACCGCAGCAATCCCTCAAACTTAGTGCAAGTGTAACCGTTCTGATATCAAGGTTATGCACCTTTATCATATTTATTGTTTCTATTATTGATTTTTCGTTAAAGAATGACATTTTTATTCCTTAAATAGTGTGCATTTTATCAAAAATTTCTTTTCTTTGAGTCCAAATTTCCATCCCGAGTTGTTCTCCTGTTTGGGAAAGCGCGTCTTTTATTTCTTTAAATGAAAATTTAGAACCTGCTATATCACCCAAAAGAAACATCATAAAACAACCCTGCATAATTGTCTGACGGATATCTTCAATATTTACCCCGTATTTAGCCAGTACAGAAGAAACTTCGGCAACTATTCCCACTCTGTCCTTGCCAGAAATAGTAACTATAATTTTATTTTCACTCATAATAACTCCGTTTGTTAGTATTATTTTATATATAATACCGCTTAAATGCAATTATATTAAAATTTAAAGTTGCGTTGTCCGTTTTCAATACATTTAAGATTTTGTATAACTTGATTTCTGCGGGTTAGATCCGATATATTTTCAAGTTCTTTTAATATTAATTTTTCGCCTGTAGATTTTGTTATATCTGAGGCATAGTCAAGCAGGTATTCTTTAAGCGTCATTATTGCGTTAGGGTGGCAGAAATTATGTATTTGCTTTTCTTTGCAAACAGACATAAATCTTTCTCCCGTTCTTCCGCTGCCGTAGCATGCAGTGCAAAAACTAGGCAGATAGTTAAGCTCCATAAGCCAATTAACTACTTCATCAAGAGTTCTGTTGTCACATACTTCAAACTGGCTTGAGTCTTCAGCTTCTTTTTCATTTCTGTAATATCCGCCTACGCTTGTCTTAGAGCCTCCCGAAATTTGAGAAATTCCAAGAGCGAGTACATCTTTTCTGCATTGAGCATTTTCCCGTGTTGAAACAATCATGCCCGTATAGGGAACACCGATTCGGATAACGGCAACAAGTTTTTTAAATGTATCGTCATCAATGGCATTGGAAAATGAATTAGGGTCAATATCATCAGCCTTTCTTATTCTTGGAACGCTGATAGTGTGAGGACCTACTCCGTATACGGTCTCTAAGTGTTCCGCGTGCATTAAAAGCGCAATAAACTCATACATATAATTTTCGAGTCCGAAAAGAACTCCTAACCCCACATCATCAATTCCGCCCTGCATAGCTCTGTCCATAGCCTCTGTGTGATAAGCATAATTATGCTTTGGACCTGTCGGGTGCAGTCTTTCATAAGTTTCTTTATTATATGTTTCTTGAAACAAAACATAAGTGCCGATTTTTGCCTCGTGCAGTTTTTTATAATTTTCAACCGTTGTAGCGGCGATATTTACGTTTACTCTGCGTATTGCTCCGTTTTTATGCTTGATTGAATATATTGTATTAATGGAGTCTAATATGTATTCAATGGGATTATTAACGGGGTCTTCACCCGCTTCAAGTGCTAAGCGCTTATGCCCCATATCCTGCAGGGCAATAACTTCTCTTTTTATTTCCTCCTGTGTCATTTTTTTGCGGGGTATATGCTTATTTTGTGCATGATACGGACAGTATACACAGCCGTTTATGCAATAATTGGAAAGGTATAACGGTGCAAACAATACTATTCTGTTTCCGTAATATTCTTCTTTTATTTTTTTTGCGAGTTCAAAAATTTCATTATTAAGTTCATTATTGTTACAAGCTAATAAAAGTGCTGCTTCTCTATGGTTTAAACCGTTTTTTAACTTTGCTTTTTCTATTATTTCTTTTATTAAATCCGTATTATTTTTGTTATTTTTTATAAATTCTAAAGTATTTAAAATTTCTTCTTGAGATATAAATTCTTCTGCTTTTGTTGATTTTGGATTATACATGACTACTGCCTTTTTATACATACAGTATACTTCAAAAAGTTTTTTATTATATAATTTGAAAAGATATGAAACCTCAATATAAAATTTATAAAAAATTTAATAAAAAAATAGTTGGAATAATCGCTGTAATTATAGTAATTGTAGGGATTTTAAATTATGTAATAAACCCGTTTAATATATTTAATAATAATCTTATAGGCAGTAAAATGCTTAAACCCAAAGCAAAAATGCAGGAAAGATATACAAAATTTATATCTTTTAAACTGAATAAAGAAGAAATAGACGGCGTATTTACGGGAACATCAAGAGTAGATTTATCTGTAAGCAAAGATTATTATAAACAGCTTACGGGTAAAAACGCTGAAAATCTTGGAATGGGAGGTTTTTTACTTTATGAATATAAGGATATATTTAAAAAAACCGTTATAATTCATCCCGAGGTAAAAAATTTTTATGTAGGTGTGGATTTTGCCACATTCAGTAAAAATAAAACAGATAAGAATGAATATACAAGATTT
>CANPYB010000172.1 GCA_947587605.1 Candidatus Gastranaerophilales bacterium | reverse complement strand
GGTTATGTACGGGGCAATTGAATTATACAGGCTCGGTAAAGAAAAACAATTTAAAGTAATTTTAGGCTGTGAATTTTACGTTATTAACGGCGATATTGAAGATATTAACAACAATAACGCCGAACGCTATCACCTTGTTTTACTGGCTAAAAACAATACGGGATATCAAAACCTTGTTAAACTTGTTTCTATAGCACATATTAAAGGATTTTACAGACGTCCGAGAATTAACAAAGAATTATTAGAGGCGCACTCTGAGGGTTTAATATGCCTTTCTGCCTGCATTCAAGGTGAAATATCAAGAAATATTATTAACGGAAATAAAGAAGGCGCTAAAAGAACGGCACAATACTTTAAAGACCTTTTCAAAGACGATTTTTATATTGAACTCCAAGACCATAATCTCCCCGAAGAAAAACAGGCTAACCCCGAATTAATAAAAATAGCTCAAGAACTTGAAATACCAATGGTTATTACAAATGACAGCCATTATTTAAGGAAAGAAGACGCAACCTGGCATGATACTCTGCTTTGCATTCAAACCAATGCTCTGAAAGAAGATGAGGACAGGTTCCGCTTTCCTAATAACGAATTTTACGTTAAAACTGTTGAGGAATTACGAGAATCTTTTAAATGGATGGACTCTGACTTATTTGAACAGGCTATTGAAAACACGGCGGTTATTGCGGATAAATGCCACGTAATAATTAAAATGGGCGAAAATATACTTCCCTCTTTTGAAGTGCCTAAAAATCACACAATACCCTCATATTTAGGATATCTTGTAAGGAAAGGTCTTGATGAAAGATACGGCGAAATAACCGACGAAATTAAAGAAAGATGTAAATATGAGCTTGAAATAATTAATAAAATGGGGTTTGACGCATACTTCTTAATTGTTTGGGATTTTATAAACTATGCAAAAACGCACGGTATCCCCGTAGGCCCGGGCAGAGGCTCCGCCGCGGGAAGTTTAGTCGCCTACGCTCTCGGTATAACCGATTTAGACCCGATTAAACATCACTTATTGTTTGAAAGATTTTTAAACCCCGAACGTATATCAATGCCCGATGTCGATATTGACTTTGGCGACGGGCGTGAAAAAGTTATCGAGTACGTTACCCAAAAATACGGTAAAGATAAAGTATGCCAAATTGTTACCTTTGGTACTTTATCAGCTAAAGCGGCAATTAAAGCAGTCGCCAGAGTTATGAATTTGCCGTTTGAAATATCTAACAGAGTCAGCCAGTATGTCCCCTCTGAAATCGGTATGACAATTGAAAAAGCTCTACAAGTTTCTCCCGATTTAAAGAAAGTTTATGATGAAGATGCCCTTATCAGAAGAATAATCGATGAAGCAATTAAAATAGAGGGGATTAAACAAAATACGGGCATGCACGCTGCCGGAGTTATAATATCCCACAGCCCGCTTGATGAAATAGTACCAGTTCAATACGCAAAAGAAGGAAATGTTATTACTCAGTACCCTAAAGAAGACTGCGAAAAAATCGGACTTCTTAAAATGGACTTTTTAGGGCTGAAAAACTTAACTATCATAATGCAGACTCTTGATTTAATAAAACAAAGACACGGCATTGATATTGATATTAATAATATTCCTCTTGATGATGAAGAAACATTTAAAATGCTGATGAGCGGAAACACAGACGGTGTGTTCCAGTTAGAATCATCGGGAATGAAAAAATTGGTGCGCGACTTAAAACCCTCTGTTTTTGAAGATTTGGGCGCTTTAGTAGCTCTGTTCAGACCCGGTCCTTTAGGCTCGGGCATGGTTGATACTTTCGTCAAAAGAAAACACGGACAGCTTGAAATTTCATACGCACATCCGCTTTTGGAAAACGTATTAAAAGATACATACGGAACCATGGTTTATCAGGAACAAATTATGCAGATATTCCAAGTTCTTGCCGATTATACCCTTGGCGGAGCAGATATGGTGCGCCGTATTTTAGCAAAAAAACATCCCGAAGAACTTGAAAAACTTGAAACTCCGTTTATTGAAAAGTGCGTCGGTAAAGGAATGAAAGAATCTGACGCAAAAGAACTTTTTGAACAAATCGGAAGTTTCGCAAGCTACTGCTTTAACAGGTCACACTCTGCATGTTATGCTTTTGTTGCATATCAAACAGCATATCTTAAGGCGCATTATCCGGTTGAATACCTGTGTGCAATGTTAACAAACTCTAAAGATGACCTTGAAAAAATACAGCTTTATATTGCAGAGGCTCAAAAATTAGGAATTAAAGTGCTTCCGCCCGATATTAATAAGTCAAATGCTGAATTTACACCGGACGGAAATAATATCCGTTTCGGACTTAATTCTATTAAAGGTATAGGCGATATAGTTCTTAAATCTACAGTGGAAGAAAAAGAGAAAAACGGTCCGTTTAAATCATTGGAAGATTTTATTCAACGAATTAATCCAAAAATTATCAACAGGAAAGCAATAGAAAATTATGCAAAATCGGGAGCAATGATATGCCTTGAACCCTGCAGAAAAAAAATAATTAATAACGTGGAAAATATACTTAATGCTGCGTCAAAAGAGTTTGAAGCAAAAGAAATGGGACAGGTCAGCTTGTTTGCGGGACTGACAGGAGCTCAAAGCGGAAACAGTTACCAAATGAACTCTTTTGAATTATACGGAAGCGATGAAGATTATTCAGAAAAAGAAATACAGGAATTTGAAAAGGAATACTTAGGATTTTACCTTACCTCTCA
>CANPYB010000171.1 GCA_947587605.1 Candidatus Gastranaerophilales bacterium | reverse complement strand
GCTAAAATCCAAACAGGAAGCCAACTTTCCGTAAAAATCAAACTAACCGTAAATATCAAACTACTCAATTAACTACAAATATGAATAAAATATAGATTAAATATAGCTATTATGTTATTCGATAGCATGATTTATTGCCGGCATGATGCCAAAAGACACTTAGTTTGATTATTTGGATCATATAGTTTGAGTATTACTTCCCTCAGGCTGGAAATGAACCAAGATTTTTATTATTCAATTTATTTGTGAATATTGGTTTTCGACATTCACAAATTCATATTAACTCTATTTTAATCAGATTTCAAGTGGTTTTGCTTGTCCGAAACAGGACAAATTATGGAATGCAGACAATATTTGAATTGAAGGGCAAAAAATCAAAAAATTATACCACCCAAACCCTTAATTCTTCGTCCCGTTTTTACAACTTTTCCCTAAAAAGAAAAATTTATATATTCATAACTTTTATAATGATAACTTTTAAATTATTTTCCTCTGTTATTGAACTAATTAGTTCATATAACTCAAATTTTTCTATATTGCGATTAAATTTTTTTAATGGTTTCATTATTGTCCTTATATAATTAATTAATATAGCATTCACAGTTTAATTTAGATTTTTCACAGTATTTATTATGATAATTAATTAACCAATCATATTTTTGAATATATTTTACATTGTTGTTTTTTGATTTTAAATCAATAATTTGTTTTTTTAACTTCTTGCACATATCATTAGTATCAGTATTAAATTCCACTGTAGGATAATACGAATAAAAATCAATATAATAATAGCCATCCGAATCTTTTACGCAGACATATTTTTTTAGTTCTTCATCATTAATTTTTTTATCCAAAATTATACGAGGAAATACTGCGATTTCTTCTTCTAACACAACAGCATCACACAATGCTTTTCCAAAGACAAAAGTTTTACTTTCATAGAAAGAGCCAAATGAAATACCACCTCTAACAATAAGTCCATTAATCAATGCTCTTATTTGAAATACTGCAGAATAAGTAGCGACATCAAACAACCCATTTATTCCCTTTGAAAACATTAATATATTATCAGAAAATATTTTAGTCTTAATTGAATTATGGATAAATTTGCTGTTCTTTTTAAATAAATCATTTGTTTCTTTAAATATTTTTTCTATTGTTTTTAAACACTCAATGTCATTTGTGTTAATTTTTTCCTTAGTTCCTAAAAAATCGATATATGCAACTGTATAATTTTCAAATTTGTTTTTCATTTATGGCTATTTCCCTACATCAACTATAGTTTAATATAAACACTGGTAGTTGTATATATTTAAGACTTTTTAAGTGTTTAGATAAAAAACTTATAATTAAAATAAATTATTTAAATTTAAAATCTTTTTTTATAAAATTATGTTAATGGGAAACAAGATATATGCAAGAAGATTTAATTTATAATTCTGAATACATTGACATTGGAAAAGAAATTGAAGCGGTTGCTATAAAACAAAAAAATAAAAATACTTGGTTAGGTTTTTGCAAGACAATTAACCCTAAATTTGAATTACTCCTTATTGTTTCAAAGTATGAAAAACCTTATGTTGGATATATAAATAAATACAAAATAATCGAAATCACGCAGACTACAGTTAAAGCTTCTAATATTATTGCTTTTGGGCAAAAAAATATAACACCCAGATCTAGAATGACTTATATAAATAAAATTGACGATTTTTTATCAATTGATATATCCTCAGAAACACAAAGAGCTTTACCTTTAAAAAGATATTTCCCAGTACTATCAATGATTAGTATGTTCTTTAGAACTAAAAGTAAACTTAAACACCCAACTCGTTTTGCTATATTAGAAGGATTAGGCAATCCAAGCGAGAAAGAATGTTCTGAAATACTGGAAATATACGAACAATTAAAAATGTGTATACATACAAATAATATTGAAATGTTTTATCAAGAATTTGATAAATTAAGGCAAACAACAATTTATACCCGACTTAATTCTTTCAAAAAATTTTTGATGGATTCATTTGAAAAATTAGAAGAACCTATAGGTATAAGGAAAAAAGGTAATGAAATAAAAATAACTAACGATATAAAAAAAAGAATCTTGTCGGATATTGAAAAAGAAAAATTAAATTGGGCTAACAGTGAACATGAAAAAACATTAAAAATATTAATGGATAAGCTCAAAGAATATAAGTATATTCCTGAAGAAAATGTATTAATTGATTGTTTTGCTGTTTTAAAGTCGGGTCCTGCTATTTTTGAGATAAAAAGTATAACAAGTCGTAATGAACTTTCTCAAGTACGACATGCTGTTTCTCAATTATATGAATATCGGTTTAGGCACAATTTGCCCAAAGCATCATTATGGATAGTATTTTCTGAAAAACCCAAAACCGAATGGCTTTTAGAGTACTTATTAAATGATAGAAAAATAAATATCCTATGGATAGAATACAATGTCATTGTTGGACCAAGTTTGACTAAATTGATAAAATAATTATTTGTATTTTTTTAAAACGGTCTTTTCCGAAATAATCAGCTACCGCATACAGGCTTATTGATTTCGCCTTCGGCTCAATAATTCGCTTTGTAAAACTAAGCGTACACTTCAAACACACAGGCAAAATGCAGGGAGGGAAAGAGTTTTAATTCAACTTTCCGTAAAAATCAAACTACTCAATTAGTAACAGTATACTCTATAACAAAAAAACCTTCCATATGGAAGGAAACATGGTTGCGGGAGCTGGATTTGAACCAACGACCTTCGGGTTATGAGCCCGACGAGCTACCAGACTGCTCCATCCCGC
>CANPYB010000170.1 GCA_947587605.1 Candidatus Gastranaerophilales bacterium | reverse complement strand
GCTGCGGGCGAAATCGGTCATATAAAACTTCAAATGGAAAACGGTCCCATTTGCGGCTGCGGAGACAGAGGGTGTCTTGAAGCGTTTGCGTCAGGACCTTCTATTGTTGCTATGGCAGAGGAATACATAAGAGGCGGAAAAAGTACAAAATACAGAGAACTTGCAAACCCCGATATTACTCCTTATATTGTGGCTGAAGCTGCAAAACAAGGTGACGTGGTAGCAAAAAAGATTTTTGAAACAATCGGAAACTATATCGGAGTGGGCTTAGCAAGTGTAGTTAATTTGTTAAATCCCGAAAAAATAGTTATTGGCGGAGGCGTTGCCGATGCGGGCGAATTATTATTTACTCCGATAAAAGAAACACTGAAAAAACGTACAATGCCTATTCAAGGGGCTTGTGTTGAGGTCGTTCATGCTGAACTTGGCAACACTGCAGGTGTTATCGGTGCAAGTTTATTGATTGAAGATTAATTTATGGCTGTATTTTTATTTTACGGACAGGAAGAATATTTAATGGAAAAAGAAATCAAGAAGCTGAAAAATGAGCTTCTTGATGTTTCTTTTATGTCTATGGCATATAAAGTATATGACAATCCGCCGTTTAATACATTTTTAGAGGCTCTGCAAGGGACTCCTTTAATGTTCGGAAGCTCGTTAACGCTTATAAATATTGATAAATATCTTGTCGGTAATAAATTGAGTATGGATGATAAGCAGATTGAGAGTATTGATTTTGCATTAAAATCAATCAGCGACAGTGTAAATATAATATTTGTATGTAAAATAGAGCGTGACGAAAATAAAAAGCCCGATTCAAGAAAAAAATTATACAAAACACTTTCAAAATACTCGCAAGTGCGTGAGTTTGCACAGTTTAGGACATATCAAAAGGAATTAAATGCTCAGATTGCTAAAATGGCAAAAGAAAAAGAGTTAACAATTTCATCTGATGGTATTTCATTATTAATAGAGCAATTGGGGGCTAATTTAACTTTAATTGACAGCGAACTGGAAAAATTAAAGACCGCAATTCATCCGAATAAAAATATTGATAAATCAGCAATAGCAAAGTATTGCACAAGCAGCGAGGATGTATTTATATTGGCGGATTTAATTATTCAAGGAAATAAAAATGAAGTTTTAAAGCAATACAATCTTTTAACGGAAAAAAGGCATCCTCTTGAAATATTTTCGGTGCTGCAGAGTAATTTCCAACGATTTATTTTTATAAAAAGCAATGAAAAGAAAATGAGCACAAAAGATATTTCGTTAAAATTAAAACTGCATGAATTTATTGTAATGAAAACGCAGGAAAAGCTGAGAAAAATTCCGCTTGACAGGCTGCTTGCGATACGTGAAAATTTAATAAACGCGGAATTTAAAATAAAGACGGGGCGGACTTTATCGAGTGAAACCGCATTAGAATTGGCATTATTGAGTTAGTATGAATAAAATATTAGAAAACAAATACCCATATTTAACAAATTTTTTTAAAACATCAATCGGGCAAAAAAGATTGTTTCATTCTCTCATTTTATACGGGAGTAACGTATATATGCAGTATGCGTTTGCGCTTGAGCTTGCACGCCAATTAAACTGCCTTGAGGACGGGAGGGAAGATTGCAATTGCCAAAATTGCCGATGGATTAGAGAAAACAAACATCCGGCGGTTATGACGGTTTCAAAAATAGATAATAAAACCGATTCAAGTAAAACCGTAATATCCGAGGAGCAAATCAACAATGTGCTTGATACCTTGGTTAATTCATCGGATTATCACAGGGTTTTTATCTTTTGCAATGCTGATATAAAAGAGCTTTCGGTGCGGGAAAAATCCATGTACGAAGAATATAAAACAACGGGATTTACCCTGCCTCAAGAAGAAATTAACTCAAAAATCTGGTATCCGACGGGCATAAATACGGACTGTTTTTCATCGGTAGCGGCTAATGCCATGTTAAAATCCATTGAAGAACCGCCAAGCAATGTTAATTTTATATTTTTAACCGAAAATAAAGATGATTTATTGCAGACAATTGTATCAAGGTCGCAGTCATTTGGAGTGCCTGATTCAAGGTATGAAGAATATAATACGGAATTTATAAAACCGTTTTTTGTAAATTATCCCGTTTTTAACAAGGAGCGCGCGCTTGACTTTGCCTATGCGCTTTTAACTTATCAAACGGATAATGATTTAGAAAGCGAATATATAATAAACTGTATTCAATATTATTTAACAGAGCTTGCTAAAGCAAATTCACAAAACTCAAATCTTTTGAGAATAATATTTAAAGATATAGAAAAAACGGAAAACTCAAAAAAAATGCTGCGTTCATACATAAAAGAGCAGAGTGTTTATGAAGATTTAGCGTTTTACTTTGCCAAGCACTAATGCTAAAAGTTAAGATGTTTTCTTTTTGAGTCGACAATTATAAATAACTAACAAATTGATAAGAAATTCATTTTGTAATACAATCAAAATATGAAAATCAAATTGCAAATAGTGCAATTGGAAGCAGTTGCAGGGGATATCGAAAAAAATATTGATAAGGCAGAGGAACTGCTTAAAAATGCTGATGAAAAAAGTCCGGATTTGATTGTGTTTCCCGAGTTGTGGACTATCGGCTGGGATTGCGATAATTTTAATAAATACTCCGAGGAAATTCTCTCATCAAAAACTTATGATTTTTTAAGCAAAACAGCAAAAAAATATCATTCAAATATAATCGGCGGAAGCTCTATATTAAGAAAAAACGGCGAAAAAGACCGCAATACAAGTTTAATATTTAACAGAAACGGTGAACTTATTGCAGT
>CANPYB010000169.1 GCA_947587605.1 Candidatus Gastranaerophilales bacterium | reverse complement strand
TGAAGCTCCGCTATCTGCAATACGTTTGATTGAAAATATATCGTCGATTTATCAGGGTCAATCCCGCAGGCAAGCCAATCCAAAACAACATCCAGCTTATCCTGCCTTAAATTTGCGGTTTCGTTATACTTAGTTGTCAGCGCATGCCAGTCAGCAACAAAATAAAAGCAGTTATATTCCTCCTGAAGTTTAACCCAGTTAGTTAAAACCCCCATATAATGTCCTAAATGCAATTTGCCTGTTGAGCGCATGCCCGATACTAAATTTAACTTATCCACTAAAAGTACCCTTTTTTATAATTTATCAACATAATTATACACAAAATAAAGTATATTATTCAAATCTTGAGTTGCATAGTAAAACAAAAAATTTTATAGTTAATTAGGGTTTTATTTCAATAAAATTAATGTAAAATAATCCCCCCCCCGAAAAATCCTACCGTTATTGATTTTAAGTTAAAAATGTTATATAATTTGGCAAAAATTAAAAGGAATAAGAATAGTATGCAAAAAAAATTATTATCTGCAATGATTTTAAGTACAGCTATTATTGTAATTCAACCATTTGCTTATACGGCTGAAACTGAATGGAAAGCAAATGGCGATATAAATTTAACTCAAGATTTTAATGTAAATGATGACCACAGTTTTCCTGCTCAAACAGATGATATTAACGTAAACGGAAACAACCACGCAGTTAACGGTAACGGACACCGAGGATACGGTGCAAACGGTTATGAAATAAATGAAGATAATAATTTAAGCATACAAAATGTCGGAAGTTTTGATGTTAATTCAACAGACGGTAAAGAAACAATTATTAAACTTGATGAACAAGGACAAAGAACTACACAAAAATTAAATATTACAAATAAGGGGTTTAATAACTTTACTTATAACGGTTCAGGTCCTAATGCTATAGATTCTTCAATATTTTCTTCAAGCTCAAATCTTTCAGTAAAAAATTCTGTTTTTCAAGATAATAAAGTAACCGAAAGTAATAGCGAAGATAATGGCAGACAAGGCGGAGCTTTCCAATGGAGAGCATTTAATTTTACCTATGATGATGATTGGAATGTTCAAGAAACAGAACACAAAAATGATAAATTTGAAATGTCAAATACCGTAATTTTAAATAACAATATTACCACAGAAAAAGCAGGTAAAGACCATGAAGAAACTA
This sequence comes from Candidatus Gastranaerophilales bacterium, assembly GCA_947587605.1. Classification (GTDB taxonomy): domain Bacteria; phylum Cyanobacteriota; class Vampirovibrionia; order Gastranaerophilales; family Gastranaerophilaceae; genus Avigastranaerophilus. The sequence goes on along the minus strand of CANPYB010000169.1, from coordinate 1,666 downwards.
CTGTTATGGGCGGAGGCATATATTTAGAAGGAAATAATGAAGAATTTGGGAATACGGTAAATATTACAGACAGCTATGTTATAGGAAATTATATAAATGCTTCAAACTGTATTATGGCAGATGGCGGCGCTATTGCTATAGACGGAATATACACTTCTTTAATTAAAAATACATATTTCGGAAAAAATTATATAAAAGCAAAAGACGGATACGGCGGTGCTTTATATTATGGACCTGCTTATGTCTACGGTTATACTTGGGATACAAATACCATAGAAAATTCCGTATTCGACAGTAACTACGTGGAAGGCTCCCACGGTGCATACGGCGGAGCTATCGGGGCTTATGATTTTCTTAATGTTAAAAACTCCTTGTTTATTAATAACAAAGTAACGGGTAAAAATGTTGCAAAAGGCGGAGCTATATATGCTCAAAGCGATGCAAGCAACGAATGGGAGATGATGGTATTTGAAATTTCTAATTCCGAATTTGATAATAATACAGTCACTCTTGAAAGTAACAGTTCCAAAGACAGTTTGGACTGGGACCGTGATAATGCCTCGGGCGGCGGTGCTATATTTAATGAAAAATCTTCGGCATTAATTATTAAAGACTCAACATTTAAAAATAATAAAGCTGTAGGTGAAGGTGTATCAGGCGGTGCTATATTTAATGCTCAAGACGCTGATTTGGTTATAATAGCTGAAAACAAGGATGTAATATTTGAAAATAATAAAGCAGGGAAAAGTTTAGACTCTTTGGAATCAAACGCTATCGCGGATAACGGCGGAACAATTTATCTTAATGCAAAAGAAGGACATACTATTCAGCTTAATGATAAGATAACTTCTTACAAGGATAATACTAACGGTAATATATATATAAATAAATATTATGATGCAGAAGCAAATTGGGACGCAAATTTTGAAGAAGATGAGGATGAAGAATATTCACTCAGCTCCGAAAAATCCGCAAGAGCGTCAGAAAGCTACGGCGGCAAAGTGTTATTAAACGCTGATATGTCTGGTTATAAAGGAACGGTTAACCTTGAAGGCGGGGTTTTAGCCGTAGGAAAAAATTTACCGACAACCTCAGAAGCCGATGGTAAAATAAAAGTGGATATTTTCCCTAATGCCCAAGGCTTTAAAGTAAATCAAGCCGCAACTTTAGATATCTCTAATGATAATCGTATAGCTACATATAATTTGGGTAATCTTACCTTAAATGCTAATTTAAAAACCGTTATAGATGCAAACCTTAAAGAAGCGAAAATGGATAATTTTGAAGCAAAATCCGTCAACGGAGAAAACGGAAAAATTATAGTTGATTCATTTAATATTTTAGAAGATTCCCTTGATGATAATATTGTAGAAATTAATTTGGCTGATGATAAACTTAATAATTATATTCAATTAGGAAATAATGCGCATGAAGCGCTTTCACGTATATACAAGTATGGTGTTAATTATAATGAAGAAAGCGGAGAATTTGAATTTAAAAGGGCAGGACTTTTAAGTGACGGTAATGGCGGAACTTCAACAACCTGGGAATCATTCAATCCCGCTGTTTTATCCTCTCAAGTTGCAGCACAAGCAGGCGCTCTGGCAACAATGAACCATGCATTTTATTATGCAATGCAGAATTCTGATAATTATATGAAATATTC
>CANPYB010000168.1 GCA_947587605.1 Candidatus Gastranaerophilales bacterium | reverse complement strand
ACAAACCAATATATTTAATGTGCCTTCCTCCCGAAAAAACATCGGCACTCAGGCGATGGTATCAAGCCGGAATAACAGAGGTTGCATTCAATATAGAGATATTTGATCGTGAGCTTGCCAAAAAGTATATGCCCGGAAAAGGTCAGATAGATTTGTCTAAATACATAAACGCACTTAAAGAAGCAACTGCTATTTGGGGAAAGAGTGGAAACGTCAGAACATTGTTTATTGTCGGGCTCGAACGAAAAGAGACACTTATAGAGGGCGTTAAGACTGTAAGTTCCATGGGCGTAATGCCTGTATTGTCAATTTTTAGAGCATTAAAGAGAACGGAAATGCAGGACGTTGTTCCTCCGTCTAATAAATGGTTACTTGAAATATATAATGAGTGCGAAGAAATTTGCAAACAAAACAATCTGCATTTAGGTCCTGTTTGTCCGGCATGTCAAAATAATACGTTAAGTCTGCCCTTTGATATGTTAAAATAAAATCAAATAATATCTCCATTATTATAGGCGTACTCCCAAAGATTCGCTTGTTCACCTAAGAGATGTATTTCAATATCATTTATTTTTATATTTGATTTTTCTAGTTCTTTTATGATATCTGAAATTCCATTATCATTTATCTTTGTTTTATTTGGATTTGATTTGTATTTAACAGATATATCCTTTTGATATTCAGCCTTTTGAGACTCTAATTCCTTTCGCATTGTTCTTATTTCATCAGGAACGCAAGCCGCATCGGAATTTAATTTGTATGAATCTGCTTTGTCTTTTTGTTCAATATTATCACGGCATCCTTTGGAATTATTGTATGTTTTTATATTATAAACTGTTCCTATTATTGTGGCGGCGGTTCCCGCGTACTGTACTAAATTAGGGAGCCATCCCGTCATAAACGGCTTAAGTGCATTTAGGGTATCCTTTAAAATGTTTAAAAGAGCCGGCAATTCTCCTATAGGAAACCAGTCTATGATATTGGGTGAATTATGTCGTATTTCCAAATGCTTACTGTCTAATTTCTCCCCGCTATTGTCAGCTATCTTATCAAGTACTTTCATCAACAAACCCAGATTATTATAATTATCAGCTTCAATATTGGTATGTATGGAGAAGGACAATGTGGGATTATTGTAAGGATTATCAAACATCAATCGCTTTATCATGGGGTAATAATGCCGAAATTCATGGTATTCCGCTCCGCTTAAATTTTCAAATCGTATACTGTTACTTAATTGGTTATAGATATCTCTCCGTTCATCTTTGGAAATTCTAATTTCCTGGGTTGCTTGTAAACAAAAAAAATATAATTTTCTGAAATCACAGACAGATGTACTTTGTAATATTCCTGCTTTATTAGCTTTTTTAGCATCATCTATTTGACCATTCGCAATATAACAGTTTGCTAAAGGAAAATAATCATTTTGTTTATAAAAGAAATCAATTAATTTAGGTAACATTTTTTTGTACTCTTTAACAGTCATAGACGGTTTATGGGCATTTGTAGTTGATATTCTTACATTATCAGCCTGATTTAAAACATATTTCATTCCTCCAAAAGTATAAGGCATTTGCATAAATGGCAAATTTACATCATGCATCTTAACATCTTTAAAAAACACATATTTTAAAGTTAAATTACTTAAGTCAACATTTTTAAAAGTAGTGTTTTGAAATACGCACAACTCAAAATTTGAATGTTTAATTGAACAATCTTGAATTGTTGTGTTATTGAATGTTGCTCCGGTAAAAGCACACCCATCAATATCTGTTTTTTTAATGATGTTCCATTCAAAAATACTGTAGGCCAAATTGTTCCCTGAAAATTTATCAGTATTATAAAATATATTATCTTCAAAGATTGAGTGTTGAAATGCAGCATTAATAATTTTGCTTTCCCAAAAATCGCATGCGAAAAATTGACAACCATTTCCACTAACATTTGTAAGGTCGCATTTTTCCCATATGCATTTCTTAAATGAAGCTTCATAAAATATTGAGCCTTTTATATCCTCCGGTATTTTTTTATTTTCTGCTGAACTTAAACTTCCACATGAATTATAATCTTTTATAATATATGAAAAAATAGTTTCTTCCGACGAAACATTCTTCTTTGAATTCCTTTTTTTCCCCATGGTATCATCTCCATTATTGATAATTTACAGTTATCCATAGTTATCCACCTTTATTATATCATATACTCCAACAAATTTCATCATTTTTCCGACAAAATCGTCATTTTGGACAAAATATCTTATCCTTTGCTATGCAATTTGACATATTTTGCGTTTGGATTTATAATAAAAAGGCATTAAAATCAAAGGAGAGACCAAGATGGAATTAAGAAAAATTATAAACGCATACCTGAGCTATTGTTCGGAGCAGAAAACCCTCAGTTCCAAGACCACCAAGGCTTACAGAACCGATTTGCTTCAGTTTGCGGAATTTTCCTGTGGCAAGTTTGATAAGAGCAGCATAATCAACTACATAGCTTATTTACACAGAAAATTCAAACCTAAAACTGCAAAGCGTAAAATTGCCGCGCTGAAAGCCTTTGCCCATTATCTTATGATTCAAGAAATTTTTGACGTTAATCCGTTTGATAAAATCGATACGTCGTTTCGTGAGCCTATGGTTCTGCCAAAAGTTATCCCGATAAATATCATCGGAAAAATTTTAGAGAATGCTTATTCGGATTTTCAAAAAAGCGATACAGTTTTTTCTCGTAAGAAAGCCGTTCGTAATATAGCCGTATTAGAGCTGCTCTTTGCTACGGGAGCAAGAGTTTCCGAAATCTGCACTCTGACGTCCGACGCCGTAGATCTAATAAATCACACTATCAAAATTTTTGGTAAAGGTTCAAGGGAAAGAATTATCCAAATAGAA
>CANPYB010000167.1 GCA_947587605.1 Candidatus Gastranaerophilales bacterium | reverse complement strand
TCAAAAGACGGCTGGGAAATATATTCAATTCAAGAACTTGAAAATGATGAAGATATTTTTTATAACTGCATTTTTATTAAAGAAGCAGAAAATGAAGATAACGCTTTAAGTGAAAATTCCGATTTGCTTAATTTTAAATCACGAATAGAGCGTATTATAAATCCCGAGCTTGATCCTTATGAGCTTTGCTGTGATATTCAAAAGAAAATAAAAGAAAAACGCCAAAAAATAGCACAGGTAAAATCTTTAATTGATGAAACCTCGGAAGATTCGCGAGCTATATTAAATGACGAAATTTCAAAGCACATTAACGAATTGGATGAATTAAAGAAAAAACTTGCAAAAGTAATTAATCCCGATATTATGGAGCAGAAGCTCGGCGAGCAAAAACTGACTCTTTCAATATCCGAGGAGCTTATGGATATTCTGGACAACGATAACGAATATAATATGCTATCTCAAATAGTATTAATAAGGCAGAATTTAACCGAAAGTTTAGGCTATATTATACCTAAAATTAATATTGAATTAGATGACAGCTTAAGCGAAAACGAATTTTCCATTAAAGTTAGAGGTATTCCCGTAATGAATTCCAGAGCCTACATGGGATATACAATGTTCTTTAAAAATGAACTCAATATTGAGAAATTACCCGAAAATTCCGTTAAAGATATTGATATTATAACAGGACAGGACATTATCTGGATTGAAGAAAGTAAATCTAAAGACTTTTGGACTAAAGGCTGTGATACAAACGAATACATTGCCCGTTTGATTGAACATACAATTACAAAATATATTGATGATATTTTTGACTACTCCGATATAAACCGCTACATTGAAATTGTCGGTAATCAAAACCTGTATCTTATTGAAAATATTATTCCCGATTATTTATCAATTGCCGAATTAAAATATATTTTGACAGGTTTAATAAAAGAAAAAGTATCAATAAAAGATATAGTCTACGTATTTGAAAAAATAAACGATTTTGCCGATGAAACAAACAAAGAAGAACTTTTGGAAAGAATAAGAGTAGCACTGGCAAGACAAATCAGCAAGTCATTGGTAAATGCCGAGGATAAAACAATATACGCTTATGAATTATCCGAAAACAGCTTAAAACAGTTCATCTCAAATAAATCAGACGACGAAATAATCAGAATTGACAGCACAAATATTGAAAATATTGTTAATAATTTAAAAGAAAAAGTTAAAAAATATACTCCCGATGCAAAGGAAATAATATTAATTGCACCAATGAAAATAAGGCATATTATATATTTAGTGCTTTCTCAAATGATTTCAAATATCCGCATTATTGCAAGAGAAGAATTATTATTTGATTATCCGCTTCAAATAATAAGTACAGTATAAACTACATTTTATAAGCGTTTTGAGCAATACAACTGTTAAGATTGCGTCTTAAATTAGATAATCTTACATTCATCTGATTTTTTAAGTTCTGGCATCTTATAGCGTCTGCTACTATATTAAATTCCATATCCGCCAAAGAATTATGTCTTACCGTTGCAGGCATTATATGACTTGTTTGAGAATTACTTAATCCAAAACTTATAGGTGAAATTTTCATTTATTTTTCCTTGCCTTTGTGAATATTATAATATACACAAATTTTTAGTGAACAATTTTTTATTTTACGTATTATTTAACGCATGTAAATATAAATATTGCCTATAAAATCTTAACTGTTTACAAAAATTTATAATTCCGGAGCCTCAATAATAAACGTAACGGGCCCGTCATTTAAAAGCGATATTTCCATGTGAGCCCCGAAAATTCCCGTTTTAACAGGGATATTCTGCTCATTAACTTTTGAAATAAAATATTCATACAATTTCTTAGCCCCAACAGGCTCCATAGCATTATCAAAACTTGGGCGGGTTCCCTTTTTTACGCTTCCCGCCAGAGTAAACTGAGATACAATAAGCATTTCTCCGTTTATATCTTTTATTGATAAATTCATTTTGCCGTTTTCGTCCGAAAAACACCTTAACGCGCATATTTTATTGGCAAGCCAATCCGCTTGAGATTTTGTATCGCCTTTTTCGGCACCGAATAAAACCAGATATCCGTTATTAATAGCACTATAAAGTTCTTTATCTATAACTAAAGAAGCATTTTTAACCCTTTGAACAACAAGTTTCATCAGCCCTTAACCGCAATAACTTCAATTTCAACAAGTGCGCCTTTTGGCAGGTCTTTTGCAGCAACGCAAGAGCGTGCAGGTTTTGATACAAATGCTTTTTCGTATAAACCGTTAAATACCGCAAAATCTTTCATATCAGCTAAAAAACATGTTGTTTTAACTACATCGTTATAGCTGAAGCCCGCGGCGCTCAAAAGTCCCTCTATATTTTTAAGGATTTGTTCTGTCTGTTCTACAATACTTCCGCCTATAAACGTATCGGTTTGCGGGTTTATTGCAATCTGTCCCGAGCAATACAGAGTATTGCCCGCTAAGATAGCCTGTGAATACGGGCCGATTGCCTTGGGCGCATTCGGTGTCGATATAACTTTATTCATTGTCAATTTCTCCGAGTTTATTTTGAACAGCCTGTTCAACATTATCTTCAATAGCGTCCTCCGGCGCTTTTCCGTCATCAGTATCAGTTACAACTATTTTATTTACTGCCATAACAGAATCATTTTCCATTAAGTTTTGAATTCTAACGCCTGTTGCAGGTCGGCCCTGGCGTGAAATATCAGCCGCCTTTATTCTTGATACTATACCGTTTTGAGTTACAACCATTATTTCATCATTTTCTTCCACTACGGTTAATGCAACAAGCCTTGAAGAAGCAGACTTAAATTTAGTAGCGATTAAACCTATACCGCCTCTGTTTTGAGCTCTAAATTCAGACATCTTAGAGCGTTTACCGAATCCGTCTGATGTAACAACCAGCAAATCCGCGTCAAAGTTCTT
>CANPYB010000166.1 GCA_947587605.1 Candidatus Gastranaerophilales bacterium | reverse complement strand
TTTATAAAAAAACAAAAATGTAATAATACCTGTATAGACGCTTTGACTGAGGCGCATCTTGCAATATACGGGGCTGACGGCAGGCTTATTCCCGCAGTGCAAAACGATATTTTTTTTGAACAATATTTAAAGTTAGATGATTACACAAAAAAATATTGCACTCCCAATGGCGCAGTTAAAGGGATAATAAATTTTGCAAGTCCGCTTTTGCTATTTTATTCTGATTTAAACAGCCCCGATAACCCTATGACATACTATAACAAACTTTTATACAAATACCTGCTTGAAAATAATATGTTCTGGCTGACGGTTAATTATTCCGACGACCCAATGGGATATCCCGTTGCTGAAAATATGTCATATTATGATTTAAAAGATAAAGAAATATTAAATATTCGCTCTCGGAAAGGATTTGTATTCAGTAAAGCTGATGAAAAAAGCAGACGAACATTTTTAGGCGCCCATACTTCTTACTGGGCAACTTCAAAGCGGTTTTCAAAACTGGTGGTAAAGGCATTTGAACAGGGGTATAAATTATATAATGATAATGATTTGTAAAGTAAAGAGGGCATTTGCCCTCTTTCTATTTTTTAGATTGTAATTCTTTTATCTGACTGTCGTATTTAAAAATTGCTGCATCTCTCTGGCTTATTAATTCATCTTTTTCTTTTGTTAAAGAGTATATTTTACTTTGTTTTTGAGTTTCATTTAATGTTGTTGAAACCTCGGCAGCTTTAATTTTTGCATTTATATCTTTAATTCTTGAATTATATGCTGACTTAATTCCTTTCTTTTCATTTTTAAGAGTTCTGATTTGTGCTTGTGTTTCTAATTCAGATAATGTAACAGGTTTATTGGGATTAAGATTGTCAAACACATTTTTTGTTCCCTCAACGGTTTTATCTGTTAAGTCTTTTGTTGTGCTAACTGTCTTTTTGTATCCTTTTTTTGTTGCTTTAACTGTTTTCTTTGTTATATTTTTTGTAGCGCTCACTGTTTTATCGGTTGCATCTTTTACTGCTTCTGCAGCTTTGGATGATTTTGTTGTTTCTGCGCAATATACTTGATGTCCGATTAAATTAACGCATAATGCCGTTACTGCGATTAAAAATAATATTTTTTTCATTAATGCCTCCTTTAATTATACTTTATCGTGTAAAGTATAGTCATGTCAATAAAAAAAAGCCTCTTAAATCAAGAGGCTTTTTTATTATTATCAATTAGTTTTTAAATGAATTTTTAAAACTGTCTATTGCGTCTTGTCTTTGTTTCTTTTTTGCGGCAGCTTCTGCTTTTTGTTTTGCCTGTTGGTTTTTTATGTCAGTTTGTGTCTTTTTTAAATCGTTTTTAACTGCTTCCTGTTGGCTTTTAATATTTTGTTTCGTTTTTTCGATATCATTTTTTACGGCATCTTGTTTAGCTTTCATTTCTTTTTCTCTTTGAGCTTTTTTTTCTGCTGCTGCTTTTTGATTTTGTTCATGTTTAGCTTCTAAATCTTTTTGTTTTTGTTCAAGTTCTTTCATTTTCTTTGATAATGCAGATTCTTCAGCAGTGGTATTTACTTTTATAGACGGTTTTGTAACTGTTACTGTTGCTGCGTTTGCTATATTAGTATAAGCTAAACCTACTACAGCTGCTAATGCTATTGTTAATAATGCTTTTTTCATTTTTTAATTCTCCTTTTTAAATTATTTTATATTTACGTGTGAAAAATAAAATTGTGATAAAAATTCTTTTACTTCTTCTTTAGAGTATGTATTTTCTCTTATGAATTTTTCTTTAAATGTTGTTGGACCTATATATTTAATATCAAAGTTTTTAACTGTTACATCACCGGGGATTATGGTAATTGATTTTTTGCCGAATAGTTCAGAGTTAAATGCGCCGGGTAAAAATGCTAATTTGTTTTCACCGTTTGCTAAAATCTGGTCTTCATATTTTATGTTTTTCAAATATAAAGATTTAATATCAAATTTATTTCCGAATAAAGCTCCAAGTGTAGAGGTTAATTCAATATTTCTTGCATAAAACAGCGGTTGATTATCTATATATCTGAGTTCCAAATTTTTTACAATTATTATTGTTTTAAGATTAGGTTTTATTTTATATTGTACTGAATCCACAGTAGTTATAAGGCTGGTGGCATCGTAGCATTTTTGTTCAAAATCTTTTATATTAAAAGAACTTGTTTTCATTGCGGGAATTATACTTATAAATGCTGCATATACAAGTAAAATAGCTGCAATTACAATCATAATTGTATTTTTATAATTTGACATACGTTATTACCTCTCTTTTTAAATGACTATATTATAATATCATATATTTTTAAAATAAACATTAAATTCTTTACATTCAAAATGAAATCAGTAAGATATAAGTATGAGAAATTTTATTATAATAATTTTAATATTACTTGTTTGTCCTTTAATTGTGAATGCGGAGGAAAAGTCATCATCCAGTTATTGGGGGGACAATACGGAGGTATTTAATAAAGGATTTGAAAACCAAAAGCCCGTATCGGATTCAAAGCTGCAAAAAACAATAGAAATGTTAAAAGAGCGCAATCGGACAAAAAAGGAGAAAAAGTTTAAAAGCCGGATAACTCCTATAACTCACGGATATGATGAGGAGCATTTAAAAGATTTTGTTCAATCGCAGGACCCTGATAACGAATTAAGCCAGACTTTAACAGTAATGATACCGATGAGAGCATACTCTGATGACGGAATATACATAAATCCCGGGTATTATAAATTATCTTGTCATAAGATTGCGAAGGATGAGTATGTTCTGGAATTATCGCAAGGTACTAAGCGGATTTTAACCGTTAAAGCAGTACAGACTCAGCAGGATTTGGAGCAGGACAGTATTTCTTTCTGCAATGCTGAAATCATTGATAACGGAAGAATAAGGCTGATGTATGGAAGCATAGACCTTAATCTTGTTGGGTATTTA
>CANPYB010000165.1 GCA_947587605.1 Candidatus Gastranaerophilales bacterium | reverse complement strand
GATTAAAATGGCTGTATACGAATACCACAAAAGGTTTTGGCTCTTGTATTGCTGATGATATGGGGCTTGGTAAAACTATTCAGGTTATCAGCTTAATATTAAAATTAAAAGAAGAAAATAAATTAAAAGCTCCCGTATTGGTTATTTGCCCGACTACTCTTATGGGTAACTGGTTAAAAGAACTTAAAATGTTTGCTCCGACACTAAAAGCTGCTTCATATCATGGCCCCGAACGGCAATTGGATTTAAAAGCTGATGTGTTAATAACCACTTTTGCCATTTTGCGTATAGATATTGAAGAAGTTAAAAAACAGGAATGGGGCATGGTGGTTGTGGATGAAGCTCAAAATATTAAAAATCCGGATACCTCGCAAACTGCTGCAGTTAAATCATTAAAATCAGATATAAAAATAGCAATGACGGGTACTCCTGTTGAAAATAAATTAACCGAGCTTTGGAGTATTTTTGATTTTATTAATAAAGGTTATTTAGGCTCAATAAGGGATTTTCAAAAGTGCTATGCTATTCCTATTGAAAGATTTAAACAGTATGAGCAGGCTGATAAGTTAAAATTGTCAATATCTCCATTTGTTTTAAGACGATTAAAAACAGATAAAACCATTATTGACGATTTGCCCGAAAAAATGGTATTGGATGAATACTGTTATTTAACAAAATCGCAGGCGGCTCTGTACGAAAAGACTTTAAATACGTTAATGGGTGATATATCGACGCAAAAAGGAATAAACCGCAGAGGTGTTATATTTAAACTGATAACGGCATTAAAGCAAATATGTAATCACCCGTTCCAGTATTTAAAATACGGTGAAATGACAAAGGATGTTTCGGGTAAAACTGAAAAATTTATATCGCTCTTATCTCAAATTCTTGAAAATGATGAAAAGGTTATTGCTTTTACTCAGTATAAAGAAATGGGAAATATTCTTTCAACGATTATACAAAATGAATTAAACATAACCCCGTTGTTTTTCCATGGTTCGTTAAATACAAATCAACGTCAGAGTATGCTGAACGAGTTTGAAACAAACCCCGACAAAAAAATAATGCTGTTATCACTAAAGGCAGGCGGAACGGGGTTAAATCTGACATCCGCTACAAATGTAATTCACTACGATTTATGGTGGAACCCCGCGGTTGAAGAACAGGCAACGGACAGAAGCTACCGCATCGGACAGGATAAAAATGTAATGGTTCACAGGTTAGTTACTTTAGGAACTTTTGAAGAAAAAATTGACGAAATGATTAAACAAAAGAAAGAACTTGTTAATCTTGCCGTATTTGAGGGTGAAAAAGTTATAACAGAACTTTCAGATGAAGAAATTTATAATATATTTTCTCTCGGCAATAATTAGAGCATGACTTTATCATTTTAAATTTTTTATAATATAATTTTTTTATAAACACAGGTTAGAGTATGATAAAAAATTACAAATAAATAGGAGGTAATAATGCAAGTTACACATGAAATCGAAAATCAATGCTGTGTAAAAAGAGGGGTAAAAGGTGTACCTGCTCCAATCCCGCAAGAGGGTGAATGGACAAAATGTAAAGAAATAAAAGATATTTCAGGGTTAACACACGGCTGCGGCTGCTGTGCACCTCAACAAGGTATCTGCAAATTAACTTTGAACGTTAAAGAGGGTGTTATTCAAGAAGCACTTGTTGAAACAATCGGATGTTCGGGCATGACACATTCTGCAGCAATGGCAGGCGAGATACTCCCCGGAAAAACAATTCTCGAAGCATTAAATACCGATCTTGTTTGCGACGCAATAAATGTTGCGATGAGAGAATTATTCCTGCAAATAGTATACGGAAGAACTCAAACCGCATTTTCAGAGGGCGGACTTCCGGTAGGCGCAGGGCTTGAAGATTTAGGTAAAGGCTTATGCTCGATGGTTGGAACCATCCACTCTACAAAACAAAAAGGTGTAAGATATCTTTCCTTAACAGAGGGTTATATTTTAGAACTCGGTTTGGATAAAAATGATGAAGTTATCGGATATAAATTCGTAAATCTTGGAAAAGTAATGGACGCTATTAAAAAAGGTACAGATCCGAAAGAAGCGTATGAAAAGAATATCGGAACATACGGCAGATTTGCGGAGGCGGTAAAAACAATCGACCCGCGTAAACAATAGCTTTAGCAAAAAATTAATAAATGTAACTAATTAAAAAAGGAAAATAAGATATGGCAAAATTTGAAGGACAGGACAGACGTGAAAAATCGTTAGAAAAAGCTCTTAACGAATACGGTTTTAAGTCTTTGGATGAGGCAAACGAATTATGTTTGTCAAAGGGAATAAATGTAGATGAGATTGTAAAAGGTATTCAGCCGATTGCATTTGATAATGCTTCTTGGGCATATACATTAGGATGTGCTATAGCAATAAAAAAAGGTATAAAGAATGCTGCAGACGCTGCTGAAGCAATAGGCGAGGGATTACAGGCATTCGCAGTCCCCGGGTCCGTAGGCGATACAAGAAAAGTAGGTTTAGGCCACGGTAACTTAGGTGCAATGTTATTAAGAGAAGAAACAAAATGCTTTTGTTTCTTAGCAGGACACGAATCATTTGCTGCAGCTGAAGGTGCAATAGGTATTGCAAGAAATGCCAATAAAGTAAGAAAAGAACCTTTAAGAGTTATATTAAACGGTTTAGGTAAAGACGCAGCTTATGTAATTTCAAGAATAAACGGTTTTACCCATGTAGAAACCGAATATAACTATAAAACAGGCGAATTAAAAGTGGTAAAAGAAACCCCATTCTCTGACGGTGAAAGAGCAAAAGTAAAATGCTACGGAGCTGACGACGTATCAGAGGGTGTAGCAATAATGATAAAAGAGGGTGTTGACGTATCAATAACAGGAAACTCAACAAACCCGACACGTTTCCAACATCCTGTTGCAGGTACATATAAGAAATGGTGTACGGAAAACGGAAGAAAATACTTCTCAGTAGCGTCAGGCGGCGGAACAGGAAGAACACTTCAC
>CANPYB010000164.1 GCA_947587605.1 Candidatus Gastranaerophilales bacterium | reverse complement strand
TACCCTAAATCAGCTATTTTTATTTTAACTAACGGTATTCTTCTGCCAAGAATGAATGATGACTTTTGGAATGCAGTGTTAAAAAATCGTATAATAATTGAATTGTCTAAATATCCCATATTAAGCGGGGATACATTCAGTTCTCTGCTTGATTTAATTGATGATAAACGGGCATTTCTGGGACAAATTTATCTAAAGAAAAGATTTTACAGTAATTTAAACGTAGAAGGAACTTCTGACAAAGTGAAATCTTTTAAATCCTGCAATTCATTTTTTGTAAATCAATTATGGCAATCAAAATTATATAATTGTATGGCTTGTTATCGTAAATATTATAATGATAAATATAAAACAAATATTGCTTTGCCTAACTGTGCTGACATTTATAATTTATCGGCAGAAGAAATATATAAAACAATGAGAAAACCAAGCGAAGGCTGCCGATACTGTTTTGAAACAAGCAAAGAATATGAGTGGTCACAATATAAAAAATAAAAAAGAGGTTCTGATAATAAAATCAGAACCTCTTTCTATAAATAACATGGTGATTATTTAATCAACTCACCAACAGCTTTGAATACGCCCATACGTGCCTGTGCGTCTTTTTCAGCTTGGCTGTATAGTTCTTCAGCAGCTTCGGGGTTTGTCTTAAGAAGTGATTTATATCTGCCCTCGCTTCTGATGAAGTCTTGATAGCTGCCTTTAGGCTCTTTAGCGTCCCAAGTAAACGGCTGTTCATTTGCGGGGTTATATCTGTATAACGGATAATATCCTGCTTCAACGGCGCGTTTTTGTTCCGTTTGAGTCTTAGCCATATCGATACCGTGAGCAATACAAGGAGCATAAGCAAAGATTATGGATGGTCCGTTGTATGCTTCAGCTTCTTGAATAGCTTTAAGAGTTTGACCTCTGTCTGCGCCAAGAGCAACGGAAGCAACATAAACATATCCGTATGACATGCTCATTAAGCCCATATTCTTTTTATATGTTCTTTTACCGCCGGTAGCAAATTTTGCAACGGCACCTGTTGGTGTTGATTTTGATGCTTGACCGCCCGTATTTGAGTAAACTTCGGTATCAAGAACCAATATATTTACGTTTTTGTTTTGAGCTAATACATGGTCAATACCGCCGTAGCCGATATCATTTGCCCAGCCGTCACCGCCTATAATCCAGATTGATTTATCGGTGAAGTAGTCTTGCAATTCTCTTACTTTTGCTAAGTTCGGGCAAGGTGCGTCAGCATATTTTTTAATAAGTTCTTTTGCTTTATTTTGAGCTTCCAATGCCTCGGGTGTCTTTGAGTTATCAAAGTATGAAATAGCATTTGCAAGTGCTTCTTTTAAATCGGCAGGTGCGTTTTCGTCAGCTACAACTTTTTCAACATAAGTTTTTAAAGTGTCTCTGTTTTGGTCAACAGCTAATCTCATACCGAAGCCGAATTCAGCGTTATCTTCAAATAAAGAGTTAGCCCAAGCGGGTCCTCTGCCCTCTTTAGTTGTTGTATAAGGTATTGTCGGGAATGTACCCGAGTATATTGAAGAACATCCTGTTGCGTTAGCTATTATCATATTTTCACCGAACAATTGTGAAACTAATTTAACGTAAGGAGTTTCTCCGCAGCCTGCGCAAGCGCCCGAGAATTCAAATAAAGGAGTTCTCAGCATAGCGCCTTTAATTGTCTTAGGTGAATTTTTACCTAAATAGTTATCGGGCAATTCATCAAAGAATTTTTCGTTAACAAATTCGCATGCTTCTTCTTCTTTTTCTATTGTTGACCAAGTAAGAGCTTGTTTTTCAGGATTTTTGTTAGCTAAACATTGGTCGATACATACTCCGCAGCCCGTGCAGTCTTTGCAGTATACTTGAACTTTGAATTGTTCGCCGTCACCGGGTTTTGCTGCGATTGTTGTAAATGACTCGGGTTTATTAGCCAAGTCTTCGGGTTTTGCAATTTTAGTTCTGATTGCTGCATGCGGGCATGCTGAAGCGCATATTCCGCATTGTACACAGTTCTCAGGATTCCATTTAGGAACACGAGGTGCAATACCACGTTTTTCAAGTTTAGCAGTACCTGTCGGGATAACACCATCCACACTCATAGCGCTAACGGGGATATCGTCACCCTTTTGTCTCATAGACGGCTCAATGATTTTCTTAGCAAAATCATCTGCATTATCATCAATTAATTTAACGTCATCAGCTGCGCAAACTCCGTCTAAAGAAGCAGGAATTACAACTTCTTCGGTTGCGTTAACGGCTGCGTCAATTAAAGCAAGGTTCATATTAACAACATCGTCGCCTTTTTTCTTAAAGGTTTTCTTTGTCATTTCTCTCATACCCTCTAAAGCCTGTTCAAAAGGTATAATTCCGGAAACTTTAAAGTATGCAACCATCATAACCGTATTTGCGCCCTTTCCGCGTAAGCCCGGTTGTTCTTTGATAAGTCTTTCAGCATCTACATTGTAGAATTTAATTTTCTTATCAATAATAGTTTTTTGCATATCTCTTGTTAAGTGAGCAAATGCTTCATCTTTAGTATAAGGGCTATTTAATAAGAATGTACCGCCCTCTTTAATACCTTTTAATAAGTCATATCTGCCGATATAAGCGTGAGCGGAGCAAGATACGAAGTCCGGAGCAGTGATTAAATACGTTGATTTAATCGGTTTATCACCAAATCTTAAGTGAGAAACCGTAACACCGAATGACTTTTTAGAGTCATAAGCGAAGTATGCCTGTGCGTCTTTATCCGTATATTGACCTATAATTTTAATTGAGTTTTTATTTGCACCTACGGTACCGTCTGAACCCAAGCCCCAGAACATACAGTTTGTAGTGCCCTCGGGTTCTGTTACAATGTGTTCTTCAACTTTTAAAGATTTATTAGTAACATCATCTTCAATACCTACGGTAAATCCATGGAAGCCGTTATTTTCGGCGTGTTTGTATACTGCAAATACCATAGACGGCGTAAATTCTTTGGAGGATAAACCGTATCTTCCGCCGATTACTCTTATGTCTTTATTTTCTAATGCTGCAACTAC
>CANPYB010000163.1 GCA_947587605.1 Candidatus Gastranaerophilales bacterium | reverse complement strand
CAGCCAAGTCCTAAAGTAAACAATCCCAAGAGCCCCATAACTATCCATAATCTGCCGATTGATTTTTTCGCCCCTTCTTCATTTGCATTAAACGCTACTGTACCGCTTATTCCGTTTATTACTTGTGCATTTTTTATTTCTATATTTTCTCTTGATTGATTTGTTATTATATATTCATAAGCTAAGTATTTCTTTTTTAATTCGGATTTTAATATTAACTCTTCTCTTTTTACCGATAAGCCATCATTTATAACTGCAAAACATGTATTTTGAATTAAAAATAAAACTAAAATTAAAAATAATGATAATATTTTTTTCATACTTCTCTTTCTGTTTTTAATTATTTTCTCATCTTTTCAATAATTGAAGTGGTGGATTTACCCTCTACAAATGTTATAAACTCTATTCTGCCTCCGTTCTCCATTATACCTTTTGCCTCGGGCAATGTTTCAACGGTATAATCCGCCCCTTTTGTGTGAACATCGGGCTTTATTTGAAGCAGTAAATTCAAAGGAGAATCTTCATCAAACAAAACAACATAATCCACGCTTCTTAACGCGCTTAATACCTCTGCTCTGTCATTTTCATTATTTATAGGACGCCCCTCACCTTTTATACTTCTTACCGATTTATCGGAATTTAATGCTACTATCAGAACATCGGCAAAACTTTTTGTTTTTTCCAAGTACCTTACATGCCCGACATGAAGTATATCAAAGCACCCGTTTGTTGTTACTATGGTTTTACCCTCCGAGCGCAATGTTTTTATTAAATTATCCAATTCACTTCTTTTTACTAACATTTTTTCTCCAAAAAAGCGGAGAATAAACTCCGCTTAAATTGTTACTTTTTTTCTTGAATCGCAGGTTGATTAAATGTTTCCTGCACTTGAGGATTATCTTTTGCCGCTTCTTTTATTTTCTTTTGCAGATTATCGGGATTATAATCTTCATTGTAAAATTCAATTTTTGCATTTTGTCTTAATTCTTCAATTTTATTTTTTAATATATCAACTTTATCCTGGCTTTCAAGATAATTAATTATATCTTTTTTTGTTTGCTCAAATGAGTAAGTTCCTGCCTCTGCTCTATCGGTTACTTTAATTATATGGTAGCCGTATGGTGTTTGGATTACTTCGCTTATTGTATTAGGCTGCATTGAAAATGCTTTTGACGCAAAAGGTTCAACCATTTCATCTTTTGAGAAGAAGCCTAAATCTCCGCCTTTTACTGCGCTAACACTGTCTTGGGAATTTTCTTTTGCTACTTTCGCAAATGTTGACGGTGAATTTTTTACCTTTTTATATAATTCTTGCGCCTTTTTTCTTAAAGATTGCATTTCTTCTTCTGTTTTTTTGTTTAATTCTTCTTCGGTTAAATCTTTATTTTCTTCGTGAAGTTTTGCTTTTATTTGCTCGGGGTTTGCAGAAATTAATATGTGTGAAGCTCTTACACGCTCCGGATATTTGAATTTATCCTGATTTTCATTATAATATTTTTTTGCTTCAGATTCACCTATTGACACCATTGCAATTGAATCAACAAATTTCTTTAATTTTATTTCTTCTTCCAAATCCTGTTCAAATTTTGAATAATTTACTCCGTTTGATTTTAATACCTGCATAAATTGTTCTTTTGTTCCGAATTTACTTATTATATCCTTTGCCGCTTTATCTAATTCTTCTTTGGTTACGGCAATATTTCTTTTTGCCATTTCATCATTTAATAATGCTTTTACCATTAATTCGGATACGACTTTTTCTTTCATCATTAATGTAAATACATTGTTCGGGTCATTTTTTAAATCTATTCCCATTTGAGAAAACATATTATTTGACGTTACGGTTTCATACGCTTTATCAAAATCACTTTTTGTAATTACTGTATTATTTACTTTTATTAAATTTTCTTCGCTATTTTTAAATGTGCAGCCGCTAAATACAAAGATTGCCAGCATTGCAATTAAGGCTATTTTTATTTTTTTCATATTTTCTCCTTAGATTTACTAACCTTTATTATTTGGATTATAATCATATCCTATCTTTAATATATGATAAAATAAATTAGACAGAATGTTAAATAATTCTTCAAAATTAAAGTAAGCCCTGTTCAAAATTAATATGCCAATCCCGTCCTTGCAGCTGTTTGGGGCAGGTGAATACTTTATATATTTCGTAATATTTTTATCGGCTTTCGCTGAAATTATATTCCATTCTCCTTTTGATAAGTTTGTATAAATTCTTATATTGGAGTCTGCCTCACGTATTAAAGATATTCCCGCCTGCGTTGCAAGGAGTCTTAAATGAACAAGTTTTATTAAGTTTTCAACAGGTTCTGACATTTTGGAAAATCTGTCTTTCCATTCCGATTTTATTGCCTCTAATTCCGCAATTGATTTTACATCCGCCAAACGCTTATATTCTATCATTTTCTGCTCTTTTGAACCTGCCCAATCGTCGGGGATGTATGCGGTTATATTTATATCAACAATTGCAGGCTTTTGTGTCTTAGTTTCTCCGTTTTGGATTTCGTTTATTGCGTCTTCCAATAATTGACAGTACGTATCAAAACCTACATTTACCATTTGCCCGTGCTGTTTTGTGCCGAGTATGTTTCCGACCCCGCGTATTTCTATATCGCGCATTGCAATTTGATACCCGCTCCCGAGCGTAGTAAATTCTTTTATATATTTCAATCTTTTTATGGCGTCAGAGGTTAATTTTTTTGATTCTTTATACAAACACCAGCAATATGCCTGCCTGTCGGTTCTGCCTACTCTGCCTCGTATTTGATACAGCTGGGCAAGCCCGAATTTATCCGCGTCATATACTATCATTGTATTTGCATTAGGTATATCAAGCCCCGACTCTATTATTGTTGTACAAAGCAGAACATCATATTCACGGTTTAAAAAGTCAGTCATTATTGTTTCCAATTGACTTTTATCCATTTGTCCATGCGCAACCGCAAGTCTTATATTAGGAAGCAAGGTCTTTAATTGTTGGGCATACTCATATATACTTTCAACCCTGTTATATAAGAAAAATACCTGCCCCTCGCGCTCTATTTCATAATTTATTGCATTTTTTATTACACTGTCTTTATA
>CANPYB010000162.1 GCA_947587605.1 Candidatus Gastranaerophilales bacterium | reverse complement strand
TGGCAACCGTTACTATACATACTTTTGACTTTTTTATTGAATACTTAATATCATCCGTAAACTCTAAGCGGTTTTCTTTAACATTTTTCTCTATTAATTCACCAAGTCCCGGTTCATATATAGGCATTATTCCCTGTTGCAGATTTTTAATTTTGTCAGAGTCTTTGTCAACACATATTACCCTGTTGCCCATGTCCGCAAAACAAGCACCCGCAACTAATCCGACATAACCTGTTCCTATTATACAAATATTCATTCCATTGCTCCCGAGTTATTTTAACATAAAACAAAAATTTTTTTTACGGGTTTTAAATAAGTATGAAAATCGGTCGGAATATTAATTTATCTCATTATAATTCTTTTAAAAGCGCTAATGTTTCAATTAACGCATTTTCAGATACTCATGGTGAATTATTGGCGGCAGATAGTGCACTTGAAGAAATGCGAAAAAATCAAAGCGATATTTTCTGTAAGAACGAAGCGGGTAATGCTAATATTCTTGCCGTCGGCGGGGATTGGTTTATAAACGGAAATAGAAAGGGGTTTTTATATAACCCTAAAAGACCTCTGGCTAAATATCAATTGGATGTCTTTAACGAATTGGTTAAGCAAATCAAAAGACTTGCAGGAGATAAAAATTTAACTTCCTTATTTCTGCCCGGAAATCATGAATTTGATTGTGACAGACCATTATTGGATGATATTCTTTCCCAACTTGATGCGGAAATCTTAATGACTAACCTTGATTTGGCAGACTCGCCCGCATTGAAGGGTACGACAAAAGAAGGCAAAGTTCTTAATGAAAAAATTGTTGAAGTTGAAGACAGTAAAAATCCTAATTTGACACATAAAATACTGTTTCTTGGAGTCTGCCCCGTTAACATGCAGGCTTATCAAGCGAATTTAACAGGTTATAGTTTTCTCAACAATATAAATAAATCACGCCATTACATTGATAAATCCGACTATACAAGAACCTTTAATGACTGTAAAAATAGAATTGATCGATTTAAAAAAGATAATCCTAACGGCATTGTTGTGCTGTTAAGCCATACGGGAGCAAATTTCGCAGATAACCTTGTAAAAGAAGTCCCTGTTGATTTGGTTTTTGACGGGCATGAACATCTTGATGATATTAGATTTGTTAATAAAACACCGATAATTCCATTATCTCAAAATTTTCAAAAAACGGTAAATGCAAGATTGAAAATAAATGATGACGGACAGCTTGAATCAATTATACTCAAAACTCTCTTTCCTAAGGAAAGCAATCCGAACGGTGCAATTAGAAAATTATTTAATAACCTTTTTGGTACGGATTTAATTGAAAAATATTATATTAAACCTAAAAATCCGCAAGTTACAATGCTGGATACTTTCAATATAAGAACCGACAATAATTTTTTGGCAAATTTTGTGACAGACGCTATCCTTGAAGAAATAAGAAAAACATATCCGCAAGTTGATTTCTTTGCGCTTAATTCTTCATCAATAAGACATCCGCTGTCGACAACAAAAGATAAGAAAAATTCAAATTACGATGTAATGAACGTATTAGCAGGAATACGCGAAAATCAAGCTCAAATTTTTCTGACGGAAATAAACGGTAAAGAATTACTTGAAATGATTTTAGATAATTATAAGTTCAATAAGGAAAGCCCTAAAAATAATACTATAATTCATTATTCGGGATTAATTATTGACAGAACCAATTTAATGCGCGCTTATGAAAACGGCGCATGTGAGGAGGATTTGTATCAATACATAATTAACAGCAATGATAATTCAACACTTAATCCGAATAAAAAATATACAATAGCAAATACGGAAAAATATTTTGACAAAAATCCGAACGAAAAAATAAAAGCAATAAAAACAAAATCAACTCCTATCGGTAAAAATGTCCATGAATTATTTTTACAGCATTTTAATGACTCAAACGACAGTCTTGTTGCAAAATGTGACGTAAGAATAAAATAAACATATTGAAAAATAATTTTTTGGGTGTTAAACTAAATGTAAAATCGGGACGTAGCGCAGCCTGACTCTGCCGAGGAGAACAATTAAGTATTGTTCGACGAGAGGTAGCACGTAGTGCGCTTCAGGCTCGAAAATTAAAAATTAAATATAAAATCGGGACGTAGCGCAGCCTGGTAGCGCACTACCTTGGGGTGGTAGGGGTCGCAAGTTCAAATCTTGTCGTTCCGATTTTTTTATTGTTTAAATTGCTCGCAAGTTCTCACGCTTCGCACAACTCTAGTCAAATTAGTTAAAAGAGTTGTTGCTCGCCTGATGTGAGGCTGTACGGCTTACGCCTACACACTCATCAAAATCTTGTCGTTCCGATTTTTTATTTTTTAAATTGCTCGCAAGTTCTCACGCTTCGCACAACTCTAATTAAAATTGTCAAAAGAGTTGTTGCTCGCCTGATGTGAGTCTGTACGGCTTACGCCTACACACTCATCAAAATCTTGTCGTTCCGATTTTTTTAAGAATTTTGCGTAGGCTGAAGCGAAGCGAAATGCCGAAGTAGCACCGAAATAGCGAACGACTTTTGCGAAGCAAATAGTGAGCGGCTTGAAGGTGTGAAGCAATAATCCTTATGTCGTTTAAATTGCTCGCAAGTTCTCACGCTTCGCACAATGTCTTTTAATGTCCGTTTTGAGTCGGAAGTTTTTTGTTCTTTATTCGCCTCTATTATAAACACTATGCCAGTATCCATGGTCGGAAATAAGATGATTTTCTTATTTTGAAATCGGTCAAAAACGGACTTTTACTACCACAAAAAACGAATTATCAAAAATACGCCCAAATTTGACGTAGTGAATAATTATAATATATTTGTAAAATAATTACTTTAGCTTAATTACAATGATATAATTAAACCAAAAGGGATAAATTATGAGTTTGAGTGTAAATATAAATGAAAAAGCCAATTTAATTTGGGCGATAGCAGATAAATTGACAGGTGTTTATAAACCGCATGAATACGGAAAAGTAATATTACCGCTAACGGTAATAAGGCGTTTTGATTGTATTTTGTCAGATACGAAACAAACTGTATTAGATAAACATAACAGCATGCCTTCTGATTTACCAATGCGTGATAACTTTTTAAAAAAGGCTTCGGGTTATGAATTTTATAATAC
>CANPYB010000161.1 GCA_947587605.1 Candidatus Gastranaerophilales bacterium | reverse complement strand
TACAAGTTTAATATTTAACAGAAACGGTGAACTTATTGCAGTTTATGATAAATATCATTTGTTTTCGCACCGCGGGCAGTCAGAGGGAACTTATTTGCAGTCGGGTGAAAACGGGTTGCTTGTTAATACGGATATAGGAAAAATAGGCATTTCAATATGCTATGATATTCGCTTCCCCGAACTTTTCCGTGATTATGCTTTTAAAAATGCTGATTTTATAGTTAATATGGCAGCTTGGCCTAAGGCATATACCGATGAATACAAAACTTTAGCTAAGGCAAGAGCTATTGAAAACCAGCTGTTCTTTATAACCTCCTGTCTGACGGGTAAAATAAACGAGATGTTTGACTTTTCGGGCAATTCAATGGTTGTTGATTATAAAGGCAGAGTTATTTCACAATTAAAAAATGAAGAAAAAGTTTTATGTACTAAAATTGATACGGGCGAAATGCATGAATACAGAAAACAAATGCCCATTTTAAAGGATACAAAAAAAATATATAAAGTATTGGAGAAGTAATGAAAAAATTATTTGAAATTTTAACTGTAATATTAATGCTTACAACTTTCGCAAATTCAAGTTTTGCAATATCTGCGGGTAAAATAGATAAATTATTGAAAACCTCTGATATAAATAAAGGGGCGCTTGTTTCAATTTCAATAAAAAATACCGAAAACGGAAATGTTGTCTATGAGCAGAACTCTAAAAAGAATATGCAGGGCGCTTCCACTTTAAAACTCTTTACGATGTACCCCGTTATGGAAACATTAGGTTATGATTATTCTTTTAAAACCGCATTGTACAAAGATAAAGAAAATAATTTATACTTAAAACTGGGTGCAGACCCATTGTTAACTTCTTCTCAACTTAAAACATTGTTCCAAAACGCAAAACAAAACGGTCAAGCTGAATATAAAAATTTATATATTGACGACAGTATTATAGATAAAAAAGAATTTTCGCAAGGCTGGATGTGGGATGATGAAGTTTGTCCTTATACTCCGAAAATAAGTGCATATAACCTTGACAGAAATGTTGTTAAACTGAGCATAGAAAAAAATAATGATTCAACTGCTTCAATAAGTGTAAAACCCAACTATCCCATGACAATTATTTCCGATATAAAGCTCGGAGCAAAAACCAATCAGCTTGAAATTAACCGCTACAGCTGGAATAATCCCGAACTTCTTGAAATAAAAGGAACACTTACCGGCGCTCAGACTATTGAATTACCCTTAGGCAGTATGCGCAGGTATTTTATTTATAATCTTGATAAAATACTTGATGATTGCAGAATAAATATTTCCGAAACCAGATATGCTTCAAAATTGACTCCAGAGGAAAGCGAATTAATCTCGCAGGTTGAAAACCCAATTGCTCCTGCTTTAACGGAGGCTCTGCAAAAAAGCTCTAATTTATCCGTTCAATCGCTTTATAAACTTGCTTCCGCAAAAAAATATTCCATGAGCGGCAACGATTTCTATGCGGGAAAATTGGTTAAAGAATTTTATGAAAATTTGGGATTAAATATGAATAATATTGTTCTTAAAGACGGATGCGGAGTATCAAGACATGATATTATCAATGCCGACTGGATGAGCGATGTTTTAAATAAACTTTATAAGCAGCCGAATTTCGCAAAATATAAGGAATATATGGCTCAACCCGGAGACGGCACTTTAGATAAACGTCTTTATGAACTTCGAGGCGACGCACGTTTAAAAACAGGCTCTTTATCTAATATAAGCGCAATTACGGGCTATATTAAATCGCAGGACGGTAATTTATACTCATTTGCTATGATTACTCAAAATTTTACTCAATCTCAAAAGGATGTTAAATCATTTGAGGATGAAATTATTAGATTAATTTATAACCGTTAGAGCTGTAAATTAAGGTGATTTTTTCAGCGTTTTAATGATATATACTAAATTTGCAATGATTAATTGCGGATTTAGGAGGGTATCATGACTGAAAAATTAGAAATATATAAATGTAATGTCTGCGGAAATATTGTTGAAATTATTAACCCCGGGGCAGGTGAGCTTGTTTGCTGTTCAGTGCCTATGGAGCATTTGGAAGAAAAATCATCCGATGAACAAATGCAGGAAAAACATGTTCCTATTGTTACTATTGAGGGCGAAAATAAAACAATTAGGGTCGGCTCTATTGCTCACCCTATGGAGCAAAATCATTACATAATTTTTATTGAAGCTATCTCGCCAGATAAAAAATATCTTAAACGTAAATTTTTATACCCCAATGAAGAACCGAAAATGGAATTAAAATCCTGCGGTTACGATAAATTTCTTGCACGCGAATTGTGCAATATCCACGGGTTGTGGAGCAGTGAATATAATAATTAATTGCTCTTTAACTTTATAAGCACATTAACTAACTCGGGATCCCATTTAGTGCCTGCTTCGGATTTAATAACTTCAAGCGCCCTTTTGTTATCCATTGCGCTTCTGTATGCTCTGTCCGAGGTCATGGCGCTATAGGCATCCGCAATAGCTATTATTCTTGAGCCTAAAGGAATGCTCATTCCTTTTAGCTTCTCGGGTTCGCCTGTTCCGTCCCAGCGTTCTTTATGATACGTTATATAAGGCACTACTTCCGATAAGAAGTTTATGCTCATTAATATGCTCACTCCGACGTTTGGCGATTCCTGCAATTTTTCCCAGTCCTCTTTTGACAGTTTTTCTTTTTTGTTGAATAACTCCTCGGGCAGGGTAATTTTGCCAATATTCCTTAACAGTGCCGCATAATATATTAAATCTTTTGTCTTTTCGTTAAGAGATAATGCGGTTGAAATTTCTTTTGCAAGCTCCGCTACATCGTTTGAATAGTTATTTTTAAAACTGCTTTTTGCATCAACCGCTTTTGCCAGATTTTCTACAAACCATTGCTGTTCACTGCTTAAATCACCTATTAATGATGTAAGTTCCGCTCTGTTATTTTGTAACTGTACGATTGTGACATCTTTTTCATTTACTAATTTTTCGGTTTCTTCCGTTAATTTTTCAAGCGACATTGAGGTTGCAAATAATTTTGCCGTTACGCTTAACAGGTCTATAAATTCATCGGATAAAACCTTTTCGCTGTAGTTTTCAACAACTATAACCCCGACTTTTTCCGTATTGTTAAACATCGGCACTGCAAGGTAATATTT
>CANPYB010000160.1 GCA_947587605.1 Candidatus Gastranaerophilales bacterium | reverse complement strand
CAATCGGGCCGAATGTAGTTATATCAAGAAATGTATCGGTCGGAAAAAATACAAAAATATTAGCTAACACATATATCGGAAGAAGCGTTCAAATAGGAGAAAATTGCTTGTTCCACCCGGGGTGTAATATCGGCGATAATGCAATAATAGGGAACAGAGTTATTCTCCAACACGGTGTAAGTATTGCCGCAGACGGATTCAGTTTTGTTACGGAAAACCCGAACAACGTAGAAAATGCTCGTGAAGAAGGTAAGGTAAAACAGGATAATTCCGACCAAAAGATATTTAAAATCCCCTCTGTAGGCTCTGTTGTTATTGAAGATGATGTTGAAATCGGTGCAAATACTTGTATTGATAAAGGAACAATAGAAAATACGGTAATAGGTGAGCAGACCAAAATAGATAATCTTGTTCAAATCGGACATAACTGCAAAATCGGTAAAGGCTGTATGATTGTTTCACAAGTGGGTATTGCGGGAAGCTGTAAGATAGGCGACCGTGTTGTTATAGCAGGACAAGTAGGTATGGCTGACCATATTGAAATAGGCAGCGACTCTATAATTATGGCAAAAGCAGGAATAACAAGAAGTTTTCCCGAAAAATCAATCCTTATAGGTGCACCTGCTATGCCGAGAAAAGATTTTATTAAACAAATGAAAAATATGAAAAAAGCTGAAGAACTTGTTATTAAGTTTAAAGACTATGAGCATTTATTAAAGGATTAATAATATGTCAACCATAAATAAAGAGGTCATATTAAAATCAATTGCTCTAATGACGGGCTGTGAGTGTGAAGCAAAGGTATGCCCGTCTGAAGAAAAAGGCATTCGCTTTCACTATATGGGAAAAACAGTTAAAGCGGATATTGATAATATAATATCTACGGAGCATTGCACTGTTATCGGAAACGGCGAAGTTAAAATAATGCTGATAGAACACTTTATGGCGGCTTGCGCTATATGTAAAATTAATGCGCTTGATGTATATTTAACTCATTATGAACTGCCGATACTTGACGGAAGCTCAAAAAAATGGGCAGAAGCCTTTAAAAATGCGGGGATAAATAATCCCGATGAAACGCAATGTACCATAAAAGAGCCTATAGTATACTTAAACGGCAAAACACATTTAATAGTATTGCCATCAGCCGGTTTAAACGTAACATACGGGGTAAATTTTAAACATAAGGACTTAAAAAATCGCTGGAGCTCTTTAGATATAAATAATATAGATGAAATAACAAACGCAAGGACTTTCGGGTATTTATCAGAGCTTGAAATGTATCAAAAGGCGGGTTATGCGCTTGGTGCAAATATTGAAAATACCGTAGGTTTAACTCAAGACGGCTATACAACGGAATTAAATACGGAATATGAACCGATAAAGCATAAAATCCTTGATTTAATCGGTGATTTTTATCTTGCCGGCTGTAATATTCTTAATTTTAAAGGCGAAATAATCGTAAAAGAAGCGGGACATACCGTTCATTGTATAGTTTCAAAAGAATTAAAAAATAAATTAATAAGGGAGGCATAATGACGGAAGAACAGGTACTTCAATTTGACATTAAAGGAATAATGGATTTAATTCCGCACAGATATCCTTTTATATTGGTAGACAGAATAACGGAATGCGTACCGGGGAAATATTGCAAGGGATATAAAAATTTAACGGTAAATGAAGCGTTTTTTACGGGACACTTCCCAAATAATCCCGTAATGCCGGGGGTATTGCAATTGGAAGCAATGGCACAGGTGTCAGCAGGGTGTTTGGTGCCTTTGCCCGAGTATAAAGATAAATTGTTTTTATACGCAGGTATTGACGGGGTAAGATTTAGAAGACAAATTATCCCGGGAGATAAGTTTGAAATAGAATCGGAACTTTTAAAAGTAAAAGGGCCGATAGCTAAAGTACATTCAAAAGGCTTTGTAGACGGACATCTGGCTGTTGAAGCAGATTTAATGTTTTCAATGCTTGAAAAACAATAGGAGAAAAATATGACAATACATAATACGGCAATAATATCTGATAATGCGGTAATACCTGCAAGCTGCGAAATAGGCCCGAATGTTATAATCGGTGATAACGTAGTTTTGGGTGAAAACGTAAAAATAATAGCAAACGCTTATTTGGAAAATTGCGAAATCGGCGAGGGAACAATAATATATCCGTTTGCAAGTTTAGGAACGGCTCCGCAGGATTTAAGCTATAAAGGACAAAAAACAAAAGCCGTAATAGGTAAGAATTGTATAATAAAAGAATATGTAACCATAAACAGAGCCGCAGGCGAAGACGGTGCAATAACAAAAGTCGGCGATAAATGTTTATTTATGGCATCAAGCCATGTTGCGCATAACTGCGTTGTAGGTGATGAAGCTATATTTGCAAACCTTGCAACAATCGGTGGGCATGTTCACGTGGGTAAATGTGCATTCTTAGGCGGAATGAGTGTTTATCACCAAAATATAAGGATTGGCGAATATGTAATAATATCGGGTTTTTCGGCTGCAAGAATGGATATACCGCCTTTTGCAAAAGCTGCAAGCGCACCTGCCGTATTGCACGGACCTAACGTAGTAGGGTTGAAAAGACGCGGATTTTCATCCGAAGAAATTAAAAACATAAGAGAAGCCTACAGATTAATTGAAGCAAGAAAAACAACACTCTCTAACGTTGTAAAAGAACTGGAAGAAATGTTCCCTAACGATAAGAATATATTAAGATTAACTGACTTTATAAAGACATCCAAAAGAGGGATTTATTTAGGCAGATTAAATGCTTTAAATAATGATGAGGTGTAAAAATGGATAATTTATGGGAAAAATATGCGAAAGTATTGGTAGATTATTCCGTTAAAGTTCAAAAAGGCGAGCTTACAATAATAAGGACGGATTCATATCAATCGCAACCTTTGGTTAAAGAAATATACAGGCAAGTCCTGTTAAAAGGCGGATATCCTGTTGTAAGAATGGGAGTTGAGGGCTTAAATGAACTGTTTATAAAAAATGCAACGGATGAACAGCTTGAGTATGTTGACCCTATGACAGAACTTGAATATGAAAAGGCTAAAAATTTAATATCAATAGGCGCGCCGTTTAATGTAAAAAATATGGCAAGATGTGATTCTAAAAAAATGGCAAAACGCTCGGGTGCTATGAAACATTTAAGCGAAAAAATGCTTAAACGCGCAGCCGAGGGTGATTT
>CANPYB010000159.1 GCA_947587605.1 Candidatus Gastranaerophilales bacterium | reverse complement strand
GAGAATAAAATGCTTCAAAGGGGAATAAGAGGCGCAATAACGGCAGAAGAAAACACGGCAGAAAGTGTAAAAGAAGCGGTAATTGAATTAATTAACAAAATTAATAAAAGAAATAATATAAATCCGAGCAATATAGTAAGCGCTGTATTTTCAATGACAAAAGATTTAGACTGCGCGTATCCCGCAAAATTTGCCCGCGAACATTTTAAAGAATGGCAGTATGTTCCGATGATGTGCTTTAGCGAACTTGATATTAAAGGTTCGCTTCCAAAATGTATAAGAATACTTATAACCGTAAACACGGAAGCCAATCAAAAAGATATAAACCACGTATATTTAAAAGGTGCACAGGTACTAAGAAAAGATTTAACAAATAAATGAAAATATTAATAATAGGTTCTGACATAAATGCGGCATTACTTGCAAAGTATATAAAACTGGAAAACAGTTCGCATGATATATATCTCACCACGGATGACAACAGCTCACCCGAAATTTACACAGGCATAAATATACGTGAAAACAATATAAACGAGCTTACAGATTTCGCAAAATATAACGGAATAGATTTCACCGTAGCGCTTTCAAAACTCGCAATAATAAATTCAATAGCGGACGAATTTAAAAAAGAGGGTTTATTAATCTTTGCTCCGTTGTCAGAATCCGCAAGAATTACTTACTTTAATTCCATAGCAAAGAAAATTCTGTATAAATTAAAAATCCATACACCAAAATTCGGAATATTTGACAGAGAAAATCTGGCAATAGATTATGCAAGAAATGCGAAATTCCCGCTTTTAATAAGTAATGATTTCACGTTATTTGAGCGAAAAATTAAAAAAGTGAACAATTTTTCAAAAGCAAAAGAATGGATACAAAACTTATTTGAAAATGATGAAGAAAAAATAATCATTGAAAACTATTTGGACGAAAATCCTTTGTACGTATACTTTATAACTGACGGATATAACGCATATCCGCTTATAAGCATTGAAAAGGATGAAGACGAAAAAACAATAACTGCCCCGAGCAATAAAATATCTGAGGAAACATATAAAAATTTATTAAACACGGTAATATATCCGCTGTTAGATGATATAACCAAGTATTCCGATAATTATACGGGGATTATGGGGATAAAAATAATATTAAATAAAGAAAGTATTAATGTACTTGAAATATATAACGGCTTTGAGGGAAATGACCTGCAGGTATTTTTATCACTCTTAGATGAGAATTTAATAAATATATTGTATGAAACCTCAACGGGATGTCTTGCTGATGATTACAGCTATATAAAATTAAGCGAAAATTATTCATACACAACAATCCTGCCAAAAAATGACGAAACAATGCGGGAATTGGAAAAAGAAGAAGATTTAATTATTACTGAAAATGACAGTGAATATATAATAACCTCAACAGCTTCAACCTTAAATTACGCTAAAGAAAAAGTGAGTTTATATAATGAAATCGGAAAAGAAAAATAAAAGACAGTGCATAATCTGCGGTGAATTAAAAGAAAAAAATGAATTAATAAGAATAACTCAAGATTATAAAAGCAAAGAAGCAAAATTAAATACGGATAATAAAATTCAAGGCAGAAGTGTATATATATGTAAAGAGAATAATTGTATAGAAAAAGCATTAAAAATAAATGAAAAGAAGGCGGTTAAAAAAGTCAAAATAGGTGAAAATATTAAGGAAGCACTGTACAATTTACTTCAAAAGTAAATTGTGATACAACTATAATATAGATAAATATAAACGGGAAACAATAATGACTGTTGAAACAAAAAGAGTATATGAACTTGCAAAAGAATACGAAATGAATAATAAAGAATTCATTGAGTATTTAGACAGCAAATTAGGGATAAAAGTAAAATCACATTCAAGTAACTTAATGCCTGCACAAATAGAAAAAATAAAAGCATCATTAAATAAAGGCAGCGAACAGGAAAGTACAAAAAAACCGAAAGCATTTATAATTAAGAAACCAAAAACAAATACAGCCGAAGAAAAAAAAGAAGAAACAACAAAAAAACCAACAGAACATGCCGAAACAAAAAAAGAAGAAATAAAATCAGCAGAAAAAGAAAAAACGGAAGAAAAAAAGCAGAATGACTCCTCGACAATAAGGTCATTACTTGAATACAACAACCGCAACAGTCAGAAAAAAAGACAAGAAATAGCGCTTGCAAATAAACAAAAACAGCAGGAAGCCGAAAAAACAGACAGAGGAGAAAGAGGGGATAGAGCAGACCGAGGAGAAAGAAGCGACAGAAGCGGAAAGTTTCCCCCAAGGGCTCAAAATACTTTACGCTCAGAAAGACCCGAGCAAAGAGAAAAACCAAGACAAAAATTTGATAAACCAAGATTAGAGCGTACCGAAAATAAAGAAAGAAGCGAAAGACCCTCAATAAATAAACGTCCGCTCCAACACCATATAATCCCTCAAGATATATATGAGGGCAAATCTTCACCTAATTCATTTAAGAAAAAAGGCCCGAAAGAAAAGAAACAATATAAAAATAAAGAAGAAGAACAAGAATTAATAAGTCTTGAAAAAACGATTTCGCAAAAACACAAGAAAAAGAATAGAGATAACAGCGAAACTGAAGTTATTACGCAGGTTGTAATAAATAAACCTTTAACCGTAGGTGAATTAGCCGATAAAATAAAGAAATCACCCGCGGAAATAGTAAAATACTTAATGATGCAGGGAATATTAACCACCGTAAATGAAGTAATATCAGAAGAAACGCAAAAGAAAATCTGTGAAAGTTTTGAGCTTGAAGTATTAGAAGAAGATTTAAACGAATACATCGAGCAAGAGCTTGAAAAAGAAGAAAAAGAAAAAGCAATAAAAGATGTAGATGAATCATTATTAGAGCAAAGAGCACCCGTAATAAGTATAATGGGGCACGTAGACCATGGAAAAACAACACTTTTAGATTCAATAAGGGCATCAAAACATAAAATCGCAGCAACCGAAGTTGGCGGTATAACACAATCAATCGGTGCATATACGGTATATTTGGAAGATAAAAAAGACAAAAAAATTGTATTTATAGACACCCCCGGACACGAAGCATTTACGGAAATGCGTGCAAGAGGTGCACAAGCAACCGATATTGCGATATTGGTAGTTGCGGCAGATGACGGAATAATGCCTCAAACGATAGAGGCAATAAACCACGCACGTGCAGCGGAAGTTCCTATAATAGTAGCAGTAAATAAAATAGATAAAGCAGGCGCCGACCCGGATAAAATAATGCAGCAATTAACCGAATACGGACTGGTTCCCGAAGAATGGGGCGGAGATACAATATGCGTAAAAGTAAGCGCTCTGCAAGGCA
>CANPYB010000158.1 GCA_947587605.1 Candidatus Gastranaerophilales bacterium | reverse complement strand
ATTTAAGAAGAGAAGAATCCGTAAACATCAAAAGATTGAGCGAAATTAACTCATACAGAGGAATGCGCCACAGACGCAAACTTCCCGTAAGAGGACAAAGAACAAAAACAAACGCAAGAACAAGACGCGGTAAGAAAACAGGCCCAATCGCCAATAAGAAAACAATTTAAGGAGTAATATAAACAATGGCTAGACCCGTAAAAACAAAAAAGAAAGAAAAAAAGAATGTATTGCAAGGTGTTGTACATATACAATCAACATTCAATAATACAATCGTAACTTCAACAGATACTCAAGGTAACGCTATTGCTTGGGCTTCTGCAGGCGGCTGCGGATTTAAAGGTGCAAGAAAAGGCACTCCGTTTGCAGCACAATCGGCAGCAGAAAAAGTTGCTAAGCAATCAATAGACCAGGGTATGAAAAAGGTTGAAGTTTACATCAAAGGACCGGGTTCGGGCAGAGAAACAGCTATAAGAGCTATTCAAGCTGCAGGACTCGAAATTACATTAATTAAGGACGTTACACCTATTCCTCATAACGGCTGCCGTCCTCCAAAAAGACGTAGAGTATAAAAAAAAGTAAGGAGTCATAAAATTGGCTAAGTATACAGGACCATCAAATAAATTATTTCGTAACTACGGAGTTACGGATTTATCAAACAGAAAGCTGGTTTCTTCACTAAGACAAAATGCTTCCGGTCAACACGGCGCAGCAAGAAAAAAACTTTCTGAATATGCTATTCACTTAAATGAAAAGCAAAAAATCCGCTTAACATACTTATTAAGCGAAAAACAATTCGTAAGATACTACAATGAAGCGTCAAGAAGCAAGGGCGTTACAGGTACCGTTCTTCTTCAGCTTTTAGAATCAAGACTTGATAACATTTTGTTTAGAACAGGCTTCGCAATTACAAGAAAACAGGCAAGACAAATTGTTAACCACGGTCATGTTCTTGTTAACGGCAAAAGAGTCGATATTCCCTCATATACCGTTAAAGCAGGCGATGTTATCACTTTTAAATCATCAAGCAGTGATTTCGTTAAAGCAGTTTCAGAATCAATAGATTTAGCTTTGGCTCCGGCATGGATAACAATAGATAAAGAAGCTATGAAAGTTACTTTTGACAGAATCCCCGAACGCGAAGAATTGGATCCGGAACTTAAAGAACAGCTTGTAATTGAGTATTATTCTAAATAATTGTAGGAGATAATTATAATGGAATTGAAAATTAAATGTATTAATACAACAACCTCATCAGACGGTTCACAATACGGTAAATTCGTGGTAGAACCGCTTGAAAAAGGCTTTGGTACTACAATCGGTAACGCTTTAAGAAGAGTGCTTTTATCATCACTCGAAGGAGCTGCTGTTACTTCTATCAGAATTGAAGGTATCACTCACGAATATACTTCAATCCCAGGTATCGTAGAAGATGCTATTGATATTATGTTGAACTTAAAAGGTTTAACGGTAAAAACAGAAGATAAAGATCCTCAGCACTTAAGACTTGAAGTAGACCGCCCCGGCCCCGTACTTGCAAGTGATTTGCAATTACCCGCAGGTGTAAAAGTAGTAAATCCCGATTGGCTGATATGCACAATATCAGAGGGCGGGAGCATTTCTGCAGACATTACCGTTGAAACCGGTAAAGGCTACAGAACTGTTGATGTATTAAAAGAAAATAAAGGCAACATACCGATAGATTTATTACCTATCGATGCTTCATTTATGCCTATTAAAAGAGTAAGCTATAACGTAGAAAATACACGTGTTGGTGATGTTATTGACTATGATAAATTAACTCTTGAAATATGGTCAAACGGAAGCATTGACGTATCAAGCGCATTAAGTCAGGCAGCAAATCTGCTGATAGAACACTTTATGCAAATAGCTTCAATTACAGGTCAGCCTGCAGTTCTTCCTAATCAACACGTTATTGAAGAAGTAGAAGAAGAAACACAGACACCAAGTATCTCTATTGAAGACTTAGAATTGTCGGTAAGAGCATATAACTGCTTAAAAAGAGCGAGCATAAACTCTTTAGCCGAATTACTTAAAAAATCAGAACACGATTTATTGAATATTAAAAACTTCGGTAAAAAGTCATCTGATGAAGTAATAGAAAAATTACACCAAGTAGGTTTGGAACTTCAACCTAACCCAGAGGGTGTAGAATATGAAGAAGTTTAATAAATAACACAAAAGGATAAATAAAAATGAGACACCAATGCACAAGAAACAGACTGTCAAGACCGCAAGACCAGAGAAAAGCCTTGCTAAGGTCTTTAGCAACAGAATTGTTCTTACATGGCGAGATTAAAACCACTATTTCAAAAGCAAAAGCATTAAAACCTTATGCTGAAGAATTAATAACTCTCGCTAAAAGAGGCGATTTGCACGCAAGAAGACAGGCTGCAAAATTTATATTTGATGTTGAAACATCAAAATATGTTGATTCTGCAACGGGAGAAGTTTTTGAAGAATTGCAAGAGGGTAAAAAATTAATTCCTCAAACAGTTTTGAAAAAATTATTTACCGAAATCGGCAAACAATATGAAAGCAGAAACGGCGGATATACAAGAATATATCACTTACCGCCAAGACGCGGTGACGGCGTAGAAATGGCTTTAATTCAATTAGTATAATGACAAGATACTTGATTGAAATAGAGTATATCGGTACAAACTACGCAGGCAGTCAAAAACAGCCAAATAAAATGCCTAACAGTAATAAACCTGTTGTAACTATTCAGGATGAACTGGAAAAAGCAATCAGCACATTGACAAAAACAAAAATCAAAACAATATTTTCGGGCAGAACCGATGCTGGAGTTCATGCTAAAGGGCAGATAGCTCACTTTGATATTGAGCTTGAACTAAATCCAAGTAAGTTCGTTAATTCTTTAAACGGTATATTGCCAAACACAATAAGTATTAAAGGGTTAAAAAAAGTCGAAAAATCGTTTCACGCACAAAAGAGTGCAGTGGCAAGACATTATCAATATGTCATAGCTAACAGAACTCAGAGAAGCTGCTGGGACGAACATTGTTTACCGGTAAGGTATCCTTTAAATATAGAAAGGATGAATAAGTCGCTCTCGTATCTTTTAGGCGAGCATGATTTCTCTGCCTTTAAGAAAACAAGAACGACTAACCCTGCCAAGGTTTGCAAAATGTATAAAGCGCAAGCGGTTAAGCAAGGCGATTATATATATATTGATTTTATTGCGGACAGATTTTTGTACAATATGATCAGATTGATCGTCGGAACTCTCCTTTGGATGGAAAGAAATTCTTTTAATCCCGAAGTAATGAAAGAAATTCTTGACTCTAAGGATATAACAAAAGCAGGTTCGACCATAAGCCCCGAGGGGCTGAC
>CANPYB010000157.1 GCA_947587605.1 Candidatus Gastranaerophilales bacterium | reverse complement strand
ATACCCTCTTTACCGAATTGTGAAAAATCGGTTGTTGCAAGTATATTTTCCAATTGAGGATTATTATTAGCAAAGAAACCTTGGAACATTGCTGTTTGTGCTTCAGCTGTGATATCTGTAGGCATTATAGTTTGATTTAATTCCTTATTAAAATCGGAAAGTAAAGAATTTATTTTTGCTAATTCCTGCTGTGTTTCAGGCAGGTTCTCTATTTGTGTTTTCATTTGACTTAATATGGAATATGCCGTAATTTTGTCCGATAAGGTCATATTTTCGGGATTTTTTTCAAGACTAACATATTGAATTGCAATATCTGTATTAATCCCTTTATTCATCCAATAAGTCAGTTCTTCAAATTTAACATCATCGTGTGTAATTTTAACAAATTGTTCAATGGAATCAATATTTGTAATGTTTTTACATATACCAATTCCTTTTTTAAATGTTGGGTTATCTATTTTTTTAAATTTATCAAGATAAGAGTCAATTTGATTAACCTCTTTATCTAATGAACCTATTTCTTGAAAATTAGTTTTAAGATTAGAGAGGATATAATAATATCCTAATAGTTCATCAAGCTCATTGTTGGCAATTGTTTCATCTGTATGTAATATGCATTTAAAGAATAGTTCTACATCTTTAGGAGCTATACCTTTATTTAGCATACTGACAGCCTGTGAATACTTTTCATTATC
This sequence comes from Candidatus Gastranaerophilales bacterium, assembly GCA_947587605.1. Classification (GTDB taxonomy): domain Bacteria; phylum Cyanobacteriota; class Vampirovibrionia; order Gastranaerophilales; family Gastranaerophilaceae; genus Avigastranaerophilus. The sequence continues at coordinate 2,736 of CANPYB010000157.1, read as the reverse complement.
CTTTGAAAAATTTTCTGAATAATAATCAGAAATTCCTAATTTTTTTAATTCAATTACTCTTGAATATTGTTCCGGAGGTAAAGAGCATATATTCTTTATTTTATAAGTGTTTGTCATTCCTGCTTTCGCAAGCTCAATAGCTGTTGAGTGCTGTTCCGGAGGTAGTGAACATACAATGATTATATCATCAACATCTTTCATTCCTGCTTTTACAAGTTCAATGGCTGTTGAGTGTTGTTCTTTAGGTAAGGAACATAAATCCTTTATGAAATAAGTGTTTGTCATTCCTGCTTTTACAAGCTCAATAGCTGTCGGTATTTGGTCTTCAGATAAGGATGATAAATAACTAACATCCCTTTTATATTTAATTACACCTTTATTTATAGATTCTTTTAGAAGATTAGTTTTTTCTTCAGAGGAAGCAATGTTGGCAAGTTCAAGGTCAATATTATCAATTCCGGCATTCTGACAAAATGCTATAAATTCAAGAGCGCTGTTTTGTTGTTCTTCTGTTAACGAACTTAATTTTCTTATTGCAGTATCATCTTTTATTCCTGCATTTATAAATCTTACAGCTATTGGAATTTCTCTTTCAGATAATAATGATATAGTATTAATTTCCCAAGAATTTTTTATTAATCCTTTATTTATATATTCTTTTAAAAGATTAGTTTTTTCTTCAGAGGAAGCAATGTCCATATATACAATGCCTCTGTCATCAATTCGGGCATTTTCTATAAATACTATAAGATCAAGAGATCTTTTAACTATTGGTATTTGGTCTTCAGGTAATGATGATAAATAACTAATATCATCATTATCTTTAATTATACCTCTATTTATACAGTCAATTAGGAAATCAGTTTTTTCTTGTGAGGAGACAGCTGGCATAATGTAACTATCAATATCACGAACCCCGGCAATTTTTGCCGACATACCTAATTCAACCGCATTCTCATACATAGTCTTATCGCTTGTTGCCAAGGCGGATATATCATCATCACCCATATTCGGATAATTTTCTTTTAAAAATGCTGTCCTTTGTTCAATTTCTTCAGAAGTAGGCAATTGAGGTTCGGTTGTTTCTTGTATGGCATTAGAAACCGCAGCATTTTCTGTCCCTGTTTGCTCGGTTAAAGGAGTTTGAACAGGAGGATTTGAGCCTGCGCCAAATTGAGGCGAATTAGTTTGAACAGGCGGAATATTACCACTTGAAGCAATTCCAGAAGTAATTGCATTAGCTGAGATAATACCGCCCTGCGCTTGTGCTTGAACTCCTGCAGCTTGTGCTTGAACACTTGCCATTTGAGCTTGTTGTGCAGCAAGTTGAGCTAAAGTAGTATCCACTACTAAATCTATATTTTGAGAGTTTGGATTAGCAAGTTGAGCACTATTATCATTTTGAGCGTTAACTAATCCGTTTTCTTGTGTCAATGGTGTTCCTTGGGTTAATTGCGGAGTATTTAATGTATTTCCGCTAAGCTCGGATGTTATGGGGTCATCATAAATAACTTCATAATCTACATCATATACAACATTGTTTTTTGCATTCGGATTGGGTATGTTATCTCCGTTTACTATCCCCGAGCCGAGATAAAAAGAATTATCAGCCCAATCGTGCAAAGTAATATCTGCTCTGTAGTTATCACTTGGTGTTTGTGTAAATACTTCCACTCCGTCTTGACTTCCAAAAGATTGGACATCGGGTATATTTGTATAACTTATTCTGATAGTTCTTGTTGTATCATATATTTTCCCCTCAGATGAGGCAGAACCGTCATATTGAGTTATACCCTGTTCATTATTAACAGAACCATATATCTTTGCAAGGTCGGAGTTTGAAATATCAGTTGCTAATACATTCCCGTTTTTATCAAGATAGTTAGTATATTTTAAGCCGTCCTCGTTTGTACCTTTAACAGTTTTAACCGTACCCTCGGGTTTTGGAGTACCCGCAGCCAAATGCACCGCTTCAAATGCCATACCTCCAACAAAACCTGATAATGCCGCACTGCCAAGATTTTCGGTAGAAGCATTTAACCACTCATCAAAAGAAACTTCTTTTCCGTCAATAGCACAACTTAAAAGATAGTTAGCACCCCCGCCCACAGCTGCAGCCGACATTCCTGCAGAACCTCCCGTTATTCCGGCAGAGACCATTCTTCCAATTATTTGACCAGAGGCAGTAGTACCCGAGGTTAATACAGGACGAATAGCAGATGAAACACCAAATGCGGTGGCACCTGCAACAGCAGATGATGCGGTTGAAACTGCTGCTGTTTTACCCAAATCCGCCCAGGAAAAATCTACATCATCATTAAAAGCGGCTTCCGTTAAATAATTACCAATCCCTACACCGTCACCTATGATAAGAGAAGTTGTTTCACTTGCGGCAAGTCCTGCAACTGTTTTATTTATTGCTGTTTTGCCTAATGCAGTGCCGACAGCTTTGCCTGCTCCCATACCGACAGCAGAAAATGCGGAATTAACAACCCCGTTAGAGACATCCTGCATTACTTCTTTAAATGAATATCCGTCTTTTTCAGATAAACCGTCAACTGCTTGAGGTACCATATATGCAGCAGTTCCTGCTGCAGTTAATGTACCTATTGCGGCAGCAGAAGCACCCAAACTCATACCGCCGGTAAATGGAGCAGCAACTATACCACCGGCAATTAAACCTACAACAGCCAAACTTGAAGCTATACCCGAGATAATATTGGTGCACATTTTTTG
>CANPYB010000156.1 GCA_947587605.1 Candidatus Gastranaerophilales bacterium | reverse complement strand
CAAAAGGACGAACAGCATCCGCCAAAAAGGAATACAGACCTCCGTTCTTTTCGGATTTATCAAGAGTAGCTTCTATAATCGTAAAATCACGTTTTACAACATTTCTTATTAAATCAGGCAGCCCTCTGATTTTTGAACAATTATATATTTTAGGGGCGATTGATTGTATTGAGGGAACAAGTATTTTATCAATTCCCTTATCAATTAAATTTAATATGTGACCGACATAAACTTTAACGGGCAGGCATGTTTCCGGCACTACCAGCTTAGAGCCTAAGCTCATTGTTTGTTTGGTTGTTTTATCCGACAAAACTATTTCTATCCCTAAATCAGAGAAAAAACCCCACCAGAACGGAAAAAAATCATAATATGATAAAGCTCTTGGTATTCCAACTTGCATAATATCCCTTTTCATTATTAATGCTCCATAGGATTATAACACAAAACATTTTATTTTTTGCTTTTTACTAACAAGTTTTGTATCGGAAATTTTTTTGTAAATTTTACCAATTTTTTCTTGTCATTTATCTGTGAGATATAAATTCCCAAAAACACCAAAATACACGCTGCAAATTGTTTAATGTTAATTGTTTCACCAAGAAAGAACCAGCCGAATATAACTGCTGCCACGGGAAGCACGAATAAAAACGGCGAGAATTTACTTGCGGATAAAGTACAAATGGCGAAATTATACAACGCATAAGCAACTACCGTAAGTATTCCCAAATACAAAACCAAAAATAAACTTGTATTGAAAACAATATGGAACGAACCGTGAGTAAATATATTAAGCAGTAAAAAGAAAACAGCACCCCCTATAACGGAAATTCCCGCAAGAAAGAACGGAGGATATCTGTCCATAAGATACTTTGTCGTTATCACGCAAGTATCCGTTAAGATTATTGCAATTAATTCTAAAAAATTACCCAACAGAGGGTTTGGAGCAAGTTCGGATGTATCCGATGAAATACTGAGAAGCACCGAGCCTAAAATAGAAATAAACAATCCCAAATAAACTATTTTAACAAACTTTTCTTTTAATATAATTCTTGCTGCAATAACCAGTATAACAGGTTCTAAAGAACTTACTATCCCTGCCTGCCCGGATGTTGTATACTTTAACGCCGTAGTTTCAAAAATAAAATATAAACACGGCTCGCATAACATCATAAGCAAAATAAGTTTTATGTCTTTTGGTTCAATTTTTATATTCTTATATACCGTTGTAAGGAAAGGCAGAAAGAGCAATGCCGAAATAAACATACGAAATGACATTAATTGCGGAGTTGAATAATAATTCAAACATATCTTTGTAGCAGTAAGCGTTGTTCCGTAGAGAAGCACCGCTATGAATATTGAAATATACGCAAAAAGTTCATTCTGATTTTTATATTTCGACAAAAAGTCTTTCATTTCATAAAAAACCCTCAATTCCAATAAAGCAATAGTAAAATTTTTCTATAAAAGCAGTGAAAAATCAAATAAATAAAATAATTTATTAACAAAAATATATTAAAATATTTTATGAAATTTTAAGAAATATTTTGATTTTTTTATATTTTGTAATATAATGTAAACAAAGGTAATATATTTTATTTTAAGGGGTCTGCAAAATGACGGAAAACAATGAAATGCAATCTGAGCAGGATGCTCATCAAAAAATTTTAGTAGCCGACGACGAAGCAAGTATCAGAAGAATTTTAGAAGCTCGTTTGAGTATGATTGGTTATGAAATAATTACCGCAACTGACGGAGAAGAAGCCATTGCGGCATTTAATAAACATAATCCCGATTTAATTGTTCTTGATGTTATGATGCCTAAAATTGACGGTTACGGAGTAACAAGAGAAATAAGAAGAACCTCGGATGTACCTATTATTATTCTTACAGCTTTAGGCGATGTTTCCGAAAGAATTACCGGACTTGAACTTGGTGCTGATGACTATGTAATTAAACCATTCAGCCCGAAAGAACTTGAAGCAAGAGTTAAAGCTGTTTTAAGAAGAACAGGTACTAAAGAAGTAAGCGCACCTGCAAGTAAAATAGCTAAAAATGTTATTACTACGGGTAATATCAGAATTGATACCGCAAGAAGACAGGTTTTCAGAAAAAATGAACGTATAAGGCTCACGGGCATGGAATTCAGTTTGCTTGAACTTCTTGTCAATAACTCGGGTCAAGCATATTCAAGAAACGAAATATTGCAGCATGTTTGGTCATATCCGCCGGATCACAGAATTGATACGAGAGTTGTTGATGTTCATATATCAAGACTGCGTTCTAAATTGGAAACCGACCCTGCTAATCCCGAATTAATCCTTACTGCACGCGGTATCGGTTATATGTTTCAAAGAATTGCATAAATAAAAAAAGACCTCATAAGAGGTCTTTTTTTTTATAGTTTTAAATATTTATCGTAATTTTCTTCCAAATCTTTTTGCAGACGGTTCATTTCTGCTTCTATTTTTTCACACCACTCCTGCGTTTCTTCCTTTGTAATTTCCTCAGGTATGTGAATAGGATCGCCGTATAGTGCTATTGTTTTACATGGACCTATCGGAATCTTAAATTTATCCCAAGTCTTTAATTCAAAAAACAGTTTTGATTTAGAATGCCAAGCAACAGGCACAATAGGGACTTGAGAGATTTTTGCGATATTAATAATTCCGTCTTTTACTTTACATCTTGGTCCTCTTGGTCCATCGACCATAATCCCGACCGAGTTACCCGCTTTAAGTTTTTCAATCAATTCTAATGAAGCGGCGACTCCTCTGCGTTTGGTAGAACCTCTCACAGATTTAATATTTAGGCATTCTGCCGCTTTTGCAATAATTTCACCGTCATTTGACGCACTAATCAAAGCATAAAATGTTGATTTATCTTTTACACCGTATACCAAACACTGATGGCAGTGCCACATTGAAAATATAAACTGCTCTTTCGGATAATTAATACTTTTTATTTTTAATAAATGCTGTTCCGTTAAAAAAAACAATTTTACAAGTCTAATTAAAGACCATAACTGTATTCTTTCTTTAAGCGGTTTATTCTGATTTTGCACAAATCTCTCCTAAATAATAATAGAGTATATCAAAAATATGACATACTCTATTATACATTAAAAACAATAAATTTATCTATTGTATATTTTCTTTTACTTCAGCAGCAACATTTTTTGAGTCAAGTTTAATGCTTGGACCCATTGTTGTTGTTAAGTAAACTGATTTTAAGTAAATACCCTTAGAAGAAGCGGGTTTAGCCCTTAAAACAGCATCAGCTAACGTGATGTAGTTTTTCATTAAATCTTCATGAGAGAATTGAATTTTACCGATAGGTACGTGAATCATACCTTGTTTGTCGGCTCTGAATTCAACTTTACCTGCTTTAGCGTCTTTAACAGCCTTAGCAACTTCTAAAGTAACTGTACCTGTTTTAGGGTTAGGCATTAAACCTTTAGGACCTAAAACTCTACCTAATTTACCGAGCATACCCATACAATC
>CANPYB010000155.1 GCA_947587605.1 Candidatus Gastranaerophilales bacterium | reverse complement strand
TTAATAACATAAGGTCGTAATTTTTCGACTACTGCTTTTGTTTCAGAATTTTGTATTTGTGCAAGTTTTTTCCCGTTGTTTAAGTTAACGGGATAGCCTGTAATTGAGAATTTATGTCTTTCACTTTCATCAACTTGGGTTCCATTCTGATTATGATGAAGCTCAAAACCAAAATAGTCATATACTTTTTGGCGTTCTTGAGGTGTTAAATCTTTTACTAAACTAAAAGCATCTTTTATAAATTCCGAGGTGGAGTATTCCTGTTCAATTTCAAGGTCTTTAAAATCATCATCACTCATTGATTTTAATGTTCTTGATAATGAGGTTAACTCTTTTTCTATTTCTGTAATTTCACCTTGAGAAAGTTCTTTTGTTTCTATACCTAATGATTTTACTAAGTCGGGTAACAGCGTACAATATTCTTCCTGGTTTTTTGGTAACAACGGCAGATATTTCCTCAGTTCATCACTTATGTCAAATACACCCGTGTTACTTGCTACAAGATTTCTTACTATTTCTTTTTTTCTTCGTTGAGACACTTCATTGATATTTTGTTTATTCAATAATCCTTTAAATTGGCAGGCAATTTGTATTTCTTTTGCATTAAGATTTCTTGTTGCATCTTTACCTATAATTTTTTCAATTATTTTAATATCTCTTAATGTTACATGATATCCTGTATTCAAAATTGAAACTATATATTGCGGAGTTAACTCAAGTTTATTATAATTTTCCAACATTTTTAGAAGTTCGTCTTCATTTTCTGAAGTAACACTTTCTAAAATTGAGGAAATATTCTCTACACTAAACCCAAATTTACCATCATCATCTTTTGCATCAACTAATTTAAAGAGAATATCTTTATTCTTTTCAGAGTTTACGTTTGCAAGAATAGAAGAAATATCCCCTCCGCTAAACCTAAATTTATCTTCATCATCTTTTGCATCAACTAATATAGGGAGAATATCTTTATTTTCTGCTGTTACATGTTTAAAAATAGTATTAATATCCCATTTGCTAAACCTAAATTTACCTTCATCATCTTTTGCATCAACTAATATAGGGAGAATATCTTTATTTTCTGTGTTTACGTTTGAAAGAATAGAGGAAATATTCTCTCCGCTAAACCTAAAGTTATCATCATTATCTTTTGCAGAAAGTAATTCGTGAAGATTATCTTTATTTTTTGCTGTTACATGAGAAAAAATAGAAGAAATTTCATATCCGCTAAATCTAAGTTTGGCTTCTTTATCTTTTTTTGCATCAAGTAATATAATAAGAATATCTTTATTTTCTGCTGTTAAATGTTCAAAAATAGAAGAAATTTCATATCCGCAAAACCTAAAGTTACCATAATCATCTTTTGCATCATGTAATACAGGAAGAATATCTTTATTTTCTGTGTTTACGTCTGCAAGAATAGAGGAAATAATCCCTCCGCTAAACCTAAATTTACCATCTTTATCTTTCGCCTCCAGTAATTCTTGGAGAATATCTTTATTTTCAGAGTTGACGTTTTCCAAAATAGAGGAAATATCCCCTCCTCTAAACCTAAATTTACCATCATCATCTTTCGCATCAACTAATATAGGGAGAATATCTTTATTTTCTGTGTTTACGTTTAAAAGAATAAAAGAAATATCTTGTCTGCTATACCTAAATTTATTATTATAATATTTTGCATCAACTAATATAGGGAGAATATCTCTATTTTCTGCTGTTACAAATCTAAGAATATAAGAAATATTCTCTCCTTTATACCTAAATTTACCATTTTTATCTTTCGCATCCAATAATTTTTGGAGACTATCTTTATTTTCAGAGTTTATATTTACAAGAATAGAGGAAATATTCTCTCCGCTAAACCTAAATTTACCGTCTGTATTTTTTGCATTAAGTAATATAGGGAGACTATCTTTATTTTCTGTTGTTACACGAAATAAAATAAACAAAATTTTATTTCCGTCAAACCTAAACTTACCTTCAGTATCTTTTGCATCAAGTAATTCTTGGATAATATCTTTATTTTCAGAGTTTACGTTTTTAAAAATATGGTAAATATCATCTCCGTTAAACCTAAAGTTACCATCATCATATTGTGTATCAAGTAATTCATTGAGAATATCTTTATTTACCGAAGTTAACATATTAAGAATTTCAATAATATTCTTTCCCTCAAAACTAAAGCTGCCATCAAAATCTTTTACATTAAGTAATTTGTGAATAATATCTTTATTTTCTGTTGTCACACGAGAGAGAATAGCCCGAATTTCTCCTACAGTAAATCTAAAGTTACCTTCAGTGTCTTTTGTTTCAAGTAACTGTTTAAGAAGTTTCATATCATCTTCTATATATCCTTTGAGAAGATAATTATTAAGATTAATATCTGATATTTCAATTTCTTCCAAATTTGCTTTTAAATTTGTTAGTACATCTTGAAATGACCTTATAAATTCTTCTTTTCTTCCTTCATCACAATCTAATTTTTCTTCATAATTTTTTATTGCTTCTTCTGCCAATTGCAATAAAATCTCTTGCGAAGTTTTTTTCGGCAGATTTATCATTGCTCGCCCATACGCATTTAAGGCTTCGTTTGCTGATACTTCTGCCTTTTTTTCCTGCGGAATGCCTGTTTCTTTGTTTTCGCCTTTAAAGGCAGGAACATTTATATCATTTATATCATTTATATCATTTATTCTCTTACTTCCATTTATTTCCATTTTTACTTTCAGTATTTATTTGTTAATTCATATATACACATTAAGAAATATTAATCTCCGAAAACAACAAAAGGCAAATCTTTTTCAAGCGCGTATTGTTTTAAAAATTTAGGCTGTTTATCTATAAATTGCATAATATTACCGACATTATCATACGCAGAATATGCAAATACGCCCATTACCTCAGGGTTTGTAATATACATCTCATTATAGGCTCTATTACCTCGCCTTGTATTTGAATTTATTGTTGAAAAAGCCTTTATTATTGTATTTCTTACTTCCTCAGGTTCTATTGAAGTAAAAGGTTTATCAGCATTTTCTTTGACAAATTTAATATACTCTTCATCAGTCATATTTAGTGCTTCTTTTATCAGATTTGATATGTATTTTCTGTCAGATTCGCGTCTGCCGCCAAAAATATAGTCTTTTTTAAATATATCCAAGTTTTTAGCACATCCTGAACCGGAATCGGTTTCTCCGCCGCCGTGCATGTATTTTGTCGGAGTATTTAACAGAACCCCTTGTGTTCTAAAGAAACGATATTTGCTCTCGGGCCGTTCCGCATAGCTTACAGATAATAATGCGTCAGAATCAGGCAGTGAAAATGCGTCAAATTTTGACAGCTGATTTGAATAATCCAATCCATGTACAAAAAATTTAATGTTACCCGTATTTACTTCTTCGATTGCTTTTAATTCACCGTGTCTTGAAGATAAACCTTTTGCGTCAATACCTCTTGATATTGAACCTTTGGGAAATCCTATTTTTTCCCAAGTATCATTTTCCACTTCATTAAATTTAATTATTATCATTCCGTTTTTATC
>CANPYB010000154.1 GCA_947587605.1 Candidatus Gastranaerophilales bacterium | reverse complement strand
TTGTTGACGGAACAACGATAGTTCTCGGAACATCAATGGTATTAGCCGGACCTCATCCTGCCGCATTTAATACGGTATATCTTGCAAGCGTATTAAGACCGAAAGCAAAAATTGCTTCGTTTATCGGTTCATACGGCTGGGGCGGTGATTTGTTCGGTAAAATGGCCGATATGCTTACTCCGTTAAAACTTGATGTTATAGAACCTATACTGGTTAAAGGTAAAGCAAAGGCAGAAGATTACGTAAAAATAGATAATATGGCTCAAACCATATATGAAAAACATAAGGCGTTAGGATTGTTATAATGAGAAGTGATGAAATAAAAAAAGGATTAGAACGTACTCCGCACCGTTCACTTTTATATGGAACAGGTGTAAGTGAACAGCAAATGGATAAAAGATTTATCGGGATTGCAAGCAGCTTTTCCGACTTAGTTCCGGGGCATTCGGGCATGCGGGATTTGGAACGTCAGATTGAAAAAGGTATTCATACGGGCGGCGGACAGGCATTTATTTTCGGAGTCCCCGCAATTTGCGACGGAATAGCCATGGGACATAGCGGAATGAACTATTCGCTCCCCTCTCGTGACTTAATTGCAGACTGTATAGAGTCCGTTGCTACCGCGCATAAACTGGATGGGCTTGTTTTGTTAACCAATTGCGATAAAATTACCCCCGGCATGATTATGGCGGCAGCAAGGCTTGATATACCTTGTATAGTAGTAACGGCGGGTCCTATGCAAGACGGTAAATGTCATAATAATACTTTAACAATGATTAGAGGCACTTTTGAAGCCATAGGTAAATTTTCAAACGGTGAAATTGACGAAAAAACATTAAAAGAAATGGAAATAACTTCCTGTCCGTCTGCAGGTGCTTGTCAAGGGCTATATACGGCAAATACAATGGCATGTTTAACCGAAGTTATGGGAATGAGCTTGCCTTATTGCGCAACAGCTTCTGCCGTCAGCGCAAAAACAAAACGTATTGCGTTTGATTCGGGCGTAATAATTAATGAATTAATAGAAAAAGATATACGTCCCTCGTCAATAATAACAAGAGAGTCTATACGAAATGCAATCATTGCGGATTTAGCAATGGGCGGTTCTACAAATTCCATTCTGCATTTACTTGCAATAGCAAATGAAGCGGGAGTTGATATTACTTTAAAGGACTTTGAAGAATTAAGCTTTAAAGTTCCGCAAATAATTAAACTTGACCCTTCTGCGGCTATGACAATGACTGATTTGGATAATGCGGGCGGAATACCCGCCGTAATAAAGACATTATGGTGCAGTATAAAAGAATTGACGGATACTAAAGGCGTATCGGGATTAAAATTATCGCAAATTGCTCAATCTGATATATGGTGCGATAATGCGGTAATTAGACCCGTTTCTTCGCCCGTAACATCTAACCCGGGGTTAGCGGTGCTTCATGGAAACCTTGCTCCCGACGGTGCTGTAGTTAAAATTTCGGGTGTTGAAAAAGAATGTCTTGAGTTTACGGGACACGCTAAAACATTTAACTCCGAAGAAGACGCAATGAAAGCTATAATGGAAGATAAAATAACGGCAGGCGATGTTGTTGTTATCCGTTATGAGGGCCCAAAAGGCGGGCCGGGAATGAGAGAGATGTTATCTCCGACCTCTGCTATAGTAGGAAAAGGCTTAGGCAGCAAAGTTGCTTTAATTACTGACGGCAGATTTTCGGGCGGTACAAGAGGACTTTGCATAGGTCATATATGCCCCGAAGCTCCCGCGGGCGGTGTAATCGGAGTTATAAAAGACGGCGACGAAATTTATATAAATATTCCAAAACGTGAAATTACTTTAAAAGTAGATGAAAATGAAATAAATGAAAGAATGAAAACATTTACTCCGCGTCCCTCTAAAGTAAGAAAAGGGTATTTAAAACGATATTCAGCGGTTGTTTCATCTTCCGATAAAGGTGCAATTACAAGCATATAAAAAAAGAGGCTTAAATGCCTCTCTTTTTTATTTATTATTTTGTTTATTTTTCATCGTTCCAAGAGTACATTTTTCTTAACTCTTTACCTACTTTTTCAAGCTGGTGTTCAGCTTTAACTCTTCTTGTTGCAAGGAAGTGAGCTCTGCCTGCAGCTTTATTTTCGGTAATCCATTTTCCTGCAAATGTACCGTCTTGAATTTCAGATAAAATTTTCTTCATTTCTTTTTTTGTTTCATCAGTAATTATGCGTTTACCTGTTTCGTAATCACCAAATTCAGCAGTATCCGATATTGAATATCTCATCTTTGAAAATCCGCCTTGATAAATTAAATCAACGATAAGTTTCATTTCGTGGATACATTCAAAATAAGCGTTTTGCGGGTCATAACCTGCTTCAACAAGAGTTTCAAATCCTGCCTGCATTAAAGCTGTAACACCTCCGCACAGAACTGCCTGCTCGCCAAAAAGGTCTGTTTCAGTTTCTTGTCTGAATGTTGTTTCAAGAACTCCTGCTCTTGCTCCGCCTATACCTGCAGCGTATGCTAAAGCATTTTCATGTGCTTTTCCGCTTGCATTTTGATGAACCGCAACCAGACAAGGAACACCTTTGCCCTCAACATATTCGCTTCTTACGGTATGCCCGGGTCCTTTTGGTGCAATCATTACAACATCAACATCACTCGGAGGTACTATCTGATTAAAATGAATGTTAAATCCGTGAGCAAATGCTAAGGTTTTACCTGCCGTTAAATTAGGTGCTATTTGTGTTTTGTAAATATCAGCCTGTTTTTCATCGGGAAGCAGTATCATTATAAAATCAGCCATTTTTGATGCTTCTTCTACCGTTGCCACTTTTAAACCGGCTGCTTCAGCTTTAGCCCAAGATTTTGACCCGTTATATAATCCTACAACAACATCAATTCCGCTTTCATGCAGGTTTAGAGCATGCGCATGACCTTGACTTCCGTAACCGATTATTGCAACTTTCTTGCCTTTTAATAAACTTAGATTGCAATCTGACGCATAATAAATTTTAGCCATAACTACCTCGTTTTCTTTAATTTTCTTATGTTAACGCTACTTTTTAGTGTAAAACTTAAAAAATTATAGTCAACTCTTAACAAAAATTGAAAAAATTTGCACTTCATTTTTGCTTAGGTTAAAATTTTACAAAAAGGTAGTGGTTTAAGAGAATTGGAGAAATGATGACAGCCGAGCAAACCATAAAATCCGAAAAAATGAACGGTGCAAAAATGTTTCTTGAATGCTTAAGAAAAGAGGGAGTTGATAAGATTTTCGGCTACCCCGGCGGTGTTATTCTTCATATTTATGATGAATTATATAAATGTGATTTTATAAAACACTATCTTGTAAGGCATGAACAGGCAGCAGTGCACGCTGCGGAGGGATATGCAAGGGTTACCGGTAAACCGGGTGTTGTTCTTGTAACTTCAGGCCCCGGTGCTTGTAATACAATTACGGGGATTGCAAATGCTTATTATGACAGTTATCCTCTCGTTGTATTTACAGGACAGGTGGATTCAAAATTAATAGGTAATGACGCTTTTCAAGAGTCCGATATTG
>CANPYB010000153.1 GCA_947587605.1 Candidatus Gastranaerophilales bacterium | reverse complement strand
GGAATAGTAAGCACCCATGCCGTTACAATATTTTTTATTATATTGGTTTTGACGGAGCCTCTTTTTATTGCCGTACCGACTCCCATTATTGCTGTGGATACAACATGTGTGGTAGACAGCGGAATACCGAATACTGAAGCGAGCATTACTATTGATGAGGCGGAAAAGTCTGAAGCCGCTCCCATTATAGGTTTTAATTTTATTATTTTACTTCCCATTGTCTTTATTATTTTCCACCCGCCTGTCATTGTTCCCATTGCCATTGTAATTGCACATACTATTTTTACATATATCGGGATATTAAATTCACCTTCGGGCATTACTATAACTCCGCCCGTAACTAATGCCATTGTTATTACACCCATTGTCTTTTGCGCGTCGTTTAACCCATGACTTAATGCCATTAATCCCGAGGCAAATATCTGCACTCGTCTGAACCGCCTGTTTATTACGTCGGGCTTTATTTTGTAAAATAATCTTAAAAAAGAACACATAACCATGAACCCTACGGTAAACCCGACAAGCGGAGATGCAAACATTGGAATTATTACTTTATCAAATAATACCGTAAAATTTATTGTATTCATTCCTGCATGAATAAATGCAGAACCTAATAAGCCGCCGATTAAAGCATGAGAAGAACTGGAAGGCAGTCCGAACCACCACGTTAATAAATTCCATATAACTGCCGTTATAAGTGCGCATAATATTACTTGAAGCGTAATTGTATCACTTGATATAATTCCGGCACCTACTGTTTTTGCAACATTTACCCCTAAAAGAGCTCCCGTACCCTCAAGCGTAGCACCAAATAATACAGCCTGCCTCGGCGACAATACTTTTGTTGATACTACTGAAGCTATTGAATTTGCACAGTCATGAAAACCGTTTATATAGTCAAAGGCTAATGCACACACTATTACTGCTATTAATAATATTACCGTCAGTGTCATATTTGCCCCTTAACTCAATTTAAGAACTACGCTGACTACCGCATCAGATACACTGTAACAGCTGTCCAGTGCGTTTTCCAAATCTTTATGAATATCTCTTAATTTAATTACGTTTAAAGCGTCATATTTTCCCGAGAACAAAGCCTCCGTCGCTGCTATCAGTATTTCATCCCCTCTTGTTTCAATTTCTTTCATTTTTAAGTTTCTTGCCGTCATGTCGGAAATTGTAGGCTTTTTAAAATTTGCAAAGATTTGACCTAACTCATTTGTTGCAGCTATTAATGTTTGTGCTTGATTTCTTAAATTATCAGTTACTTCTTCAAGCCTGTATATTTTTATATTTAAACATGATTTAGTTATTTTCTTTGTTATTTTATTGAGCAATGAAGCGATATTTTGTATGTCTTCCCTGTCTATCGGAGTTACAAATGAAGTATCTAATACTTCTAATGTCTTTTTTACATTTTTACTGCTGGCATGCTTATACTGTTTAGCTCTGGCTATTCTGTCTTCCGTTATTCCCTCAGTTAAAATTTCGTTAAACAACTCGGCAGAGTGCCTGCAATATTGAGTTCCTTCTTCAAATAAAGAATAAAACAAGTCATTCGACGGGGGCAGTATATATGACATTATTCCGCTTATTAATTTTGACATACTTCTCTCCTTTTTCTCAAAATTAAAACAATGCCAGAGCATTGTTTTAAACAAGATTTTGTTTTACTAATTCTTTTCTTATTTTATTTAATCCCGATTGTATAATCCTTGATATTCTTGACGGTGACAAATTAAATTCTTCGGAGATTTCTCTTAATTTTTTATCTTTAAAGAATTTACATTCAATCAATTGTTTTTCTCTCGGAGGCAGATTTTTTATTGCTTCTTTTATACTTTCACTTAACTCCGAAAATATAATTGTTTCCTCCGGATTGCGCTTAGAGTCTTTAATTTGTGTAGGATTATCACCCTCCGCCATTTCATCAACGGATAATATTGTTTTATAAACTGCTTCTCTTATTTCAGACTGATTTTCTTCATCAACAGCTATATCTTGACGGTTTTTCAAAACATACCACTTATATCTGCGTCTTATTTCATTTCTTATTGCCCATTTTATTGCGGTTGATAAATATGATTTATTATATTTATCGGGTTCGGAATTTGCGCATAACTTGTGTATAACCTGCGTTCCTATATTTATAAGTTCCGAAAAGTCTATTAAATGCTTTGACGACAGCTTTTTATACTCTACCTTGGCAATTGTATCTATTAAATCCTGATAATCTTTTATATTAAATTTTGTTATTAATTTTTTTTCTGAACTCATATCCCTAAGCACAAATAACTATACATGATTTATTTTACATTAAATATATTTTTTGTGTAATAAAAACACAAAATAAATTATATTAACTTTTGTAAATTTGGATTTTTTGTTTTTAAGTCAATAGGCATAAGGTTTTTGGGGTTTTATAACTTTTATAAGCAATTAAGATTAGCAACTTTTAATAATCACACTATTTCATGTTTATGTAAGTATATTTTTTAATACAAAAATTTTAGATAGAATAAGGAGTTAACAATGATTCAAGCACCATCAGTACAATATATACCGGCACAACAACAAACGCCGATGAATTATCCGCAACAAGGTGCAGCATCAAATATACAATATACACCAAATGCAGGCTATTATTACAACTACCCTGCAGCAAGCTGTTATGCACAACCACAAACTGCAAAATCGCAGTTTAACGGTGTAAATATAGAAATAATAAATCCGCAAGGACAAGGAGTTGTTCCGCAAACAAGTTATACAACAACTACAGCGGTTCCAATGCCGGCTCAATTTGTTCCGGTTCAACAACCGGTTTACATGCCGCAATCGGCGCCTGCTCAGTTCCCTGCTTCGCAGGCAATAGTGCAAACTCCGGGATATCCGGAGGTTACAGCGCAACAATCTGCAGCTCCCGTTGTTCCGGCTCCTCAAATAGTTACTCCGCAGACAACACAAGCAGCACCCGCTGCAGCTCCCGTTGTTGAAGCTCCTGCTGCAGTAAGCATTAATCCCCAATATTCTCCGGCTTCATTTGCGGCAAAATTAACTTCCGATAATTTGGATGCTCAAAAAGATGCGATTGAAGAACTTGCAGAATTAATTAAAAATAATAAAGAAGCAGGTCCCGGATTACTTGATACTCAAGTATTTGACGCACTACTTCAAATTATAAATAAAGATACTTCAGCTCTTGAAGCTCCTTCTGATGAAGTTAAGGCTCTAAGAAGCAAACCGAAAGAACAATTATCCGAAGCTGAAAAAACAAAAGCCGAAACTCCAAGTCCGCTTGAAAAAGCTGAAATAAATAAACAATATGCTATTTACACAATTGCTTTCATGCAGGAACTTTTAAATAATGAATTAACAGCTCGTAATAACCCGATTGTAAGTTTAGAAAATCTGCCTTGCATTGAAGATGTTATTAATGCAGTTAAATCTAATCCGAACCCGATTATCAGAGTCAGCGGTATTGCAGCATTATCTCACATTGCAAGACCTGAATATAAAGAAAACTTAACTACTATCTTTGAATTAGCTAAAGCTGATGAAGATGAAAGAGTTAAAGAAGC
>CANPYB010000152.1 GCA_947587605.1 Candidatus Gastranaerophilales bacterium | reverse complement strand
TTCTTTGGTTAATTGGTCTGCAATATCAACATCATAAGGGTGAGCAAAAACAGGTATTCCGCCTGCATCATATATTACTTCAACAGCGTCAAACGGAGTTACTGTTTTTCTTTGTACGTATACGTTTGAGTCATCATTAATATATTTGTTATAAGCCTCTATAACACTTGAAGTCCCGCCTGCATTTGTAATAGCTTTTGCTATATGCGGTCTGCCTATACTTCCGCCCTCTGCTACCTGCTGAACAATACTTTCAAATGTTATTTTTATTCCCGCACGTTTGCCAAGCAGAGTGATTATTTCTTTAGTTTGTTTTATACGTGCCTGCTGTTGTGATTTTAACAATTTCTGAAAATCACTGTTGTTTAAGTCCATAAAATAACCGAGAATATGTACTTCGTAACCTTTGTAGATGGTGTTAATTTCTACTCCCGGTAAAATTTCGATTGGTTTATCTTTAGCATATTCAAGAGCAATATTATGCGACAGCACATTATCATGGTCCGTAATTGCAATCGCACCAAGCCCTGCATCTATTGCCGTGTCGACGATTTTCTCGGGTGAAAACGCGCCATCGGAATACGATGTGTGGATATGTAAATCGACTTTCACTTCCTTATCCTTTCATAATTACTTTTTCCTCATTTATGTTTATTCTCTCATTAATTCTTTTTATTGACAGAGCTTGTCCCGTTAAAATATCAACTTCAATTTCAACTCCGTTGATTTGAGAAAGCTCTGACTCCGCAACATCCAATCTATCAGGTATTGCTGTTATTAATCTGTTTACGGACGCTTCATATTCCATGCCTATTACGCTGTCATAAGCTCCGCAAAATCCTGTATCCGTTATATATGCGCAGGTGTTTTCAAATATTTTTTCATCTGCCGTCTGCACATGGGTATGAGTACCTAATACGGCACTTACTCCGAGTTTTGCATAATATTTTCCCATGCAGATTTTTTCTGCGCTTGCTTCCGCATGAATATCAATTATTATTATCGGAGTTTCTTTTTTTATTTCGTTTATAGCTTGTTCAAGCAGCTGCCATGGGGCATCAATCAGTCCCATAAAGGTTCTGCCAAGTACATTTATTACACCTATTTTGCATTTTTCCGTTTCAAATATTCTATATCCTTTACCTGCCGTGCCAATCGGGTAATTAATCGGTCTGATAAGTTTATCGGCTTCATCTATATATTGGAATATTTCTCGTTTATCCCATATATGATTGCCCGATGTGAAGCAATCTATGCCGTATGATAATAATTCATTATAGTTTTTTTGAGTCAGACCAAAGCCATGCGAGGCATTTTCAACATTTGTTATTATAAAATCCGGTTTTTGCTCTTGCGGTATTTGCGTGATAAATTTTTGCACAGCCAATCTGCCGGGTTTTCCGACTATATCGCCTAAAAACAATATTTTGATTGTATTTGTGCTCATTGATTTATCCGTTTAGCTTTATTATCTTCGAGCTTCGCTCTACGCAATTTCGCTACTTAGCAATTTCGGTCGTTCGGATTTCCCTTACTACCGTTACTCTTATTTGACCCGGATAATCAAGTTCTTCTTCTATTCTTTTTGCTATATCTCTTGCCAGTCTTGCACTTGCAACATCATCAAATTTGTCGGGCTGAACAATTACTCTGATTTCTCTGCCTGCTTGTACCGCAAACGATTGTTTTATTCCCTCATAACTTAATGCTATTTCTTCTAATTTCTGCAATCTTTTAATATAGATTTCAAGAGTATCTCTTCTTGATCCGGGTCTGCCTGCCGATACCGCATCGGCGAGTTTTACGAGTACAGCTTCTATTGTATTCGCTGTTACATCGTCGTGGTGTGCTTCTATTGCATGGATTACTTCCTCTTTTTCACCATACTTTCTTGCAAGCTCAACACCAAGCTCAATGTGTGTTCCCTCTTGAGTTTGGTCTATTGCTTTGCCTATATCATGCAGTAAACCTGCACGCTTTGCTATTTTTACATTCGCTCCGATTTCCGCTGCTATCATGCCTGCAATATGTCCTACCTCCAGCGAATGGATTAATACATTTTGTCCGTAGCTTGTTCTGTAATATAATCGGCCTAATGTTTTAACAAGCTCTTTATTAAGGTTCATAATGCCCATTTCCATTGCGGCATTTTCACCCTCTTGTTTAATTTTTTGCTCAACTTCAACTCTGGCTTTTTCAACCATTTCTTCTATTCTTGCGGGGTGAATTCTGCCGTCGGATACCAGTTTTTCCAGAGCAATTTTGGCTATTTCGCGCCTTACCGGGTCAAAACACGACAAAACAACGGCTTCCGGTGTATCATCAATAATTAAATCAACACCTGTTAATGTTTCCAGTGTCCTTATGTTTCTTCCCTCACGTCCTATAATTCTCCCTTTCATTTCATCTGACGGCAAACTTACTGATGTTACCGTTGATTCTACAACATGGTCGATAACACATCTTTGCATTACACTTGTAAGTATTTCTTTCGCTTTTTCGTCAGAGGTTTCTTTTATGTAGTTTTCATTTTCACGTATTAAGTTGTTTGCTTCCTGCTGAAGATCAACTTTTAACTGCTCTAATAACAGATTTTTTGCTTCGTCGCGGGATAACCCCGATATGCGTTCAAGCTCTTGTATTTGTTTTTGGATTTGTTCTGCCAGATAATCTTCTTTATCTGTTAATTCATCCGATTTTTTCTGTAATTCGGATTCTTTTACCGCTATACTTTGAAGTTTGTCTTCAAGAGTTTCTTCTTTCTTCGCTAACTTTGTTTCAAGTCTTGATAGTTCCTGCCGTCTTTCTTTTGTTTCTTCTTGGAATTTTTCTATGTCCTTTTGTACGGCTTCTTTTGCAGCCAGCATTGCTTCTTTTTTATACAGGCTGTTTTTTTCTTCCATTTCTGCTAATAATGCAGCTTTTTCACGTTTTTCACGTTTGGAATCACGCCATAGCAGAAAACATGCAAATGCAAGAACTACAAAAAGCAATAGTAGCGTATTAAAATCAAAAGTATTAATTTCCCTATACCTCGTTCTTTCTTATGCAAATTTATTTAATATGCATTTATATAATATTTACTTTACATGTATTCATTCAATTATTATTTTACTTATAGTAGAAATTCTATCATAATTATAGGCATTTTAACAACCTTTTTATTTTTGTTGTTTTTTTCTCTTTACAATAAAATTTTTTTATATTATATTACACAAAGTAAATGCCTTGGTGGCGGAAGTGGTAGACGCGTTGGACTTAAAATCCAATCAGGCTCACCCCTGGTGCCGGTTCAAGTCCGGCTCAAGGCAAATTAAACACTCTTTCGGGAGTGTTTTTTATTGCGTACTTTCACACGCAGTTCTAAATGTAGTAGAAAGAGTGTAGTTAATTGAGTAGTTTGATTTTTACGGAAAGTTGGCTTCCTGTTTGGGTTTTAGCTGTCGAAATAATCAAACTATCTGTTTATAAAACGGTCTTTTTGGACTTTTTTTGGATAAACGGTTAGTATGATTATTACGGAAAGTTGAATTAAAACTATTCCCCTGTCTGCATTTCGGCTGTGTGTTTGAAGTGTACGCTTAGTTTTACAAAGCGAATTATTGAGCCGAAGGCGAAATCAATGA
>CANPYB010000151.1 GCA_947587605.1 Candidatus Gastranaerophilales bacterium | reverse complement strand
CATATCAAGCTCATGGACAAGATGAACCTCCGGGTATTGGCTCATGTTAATAACTTCCCAGCCTTGATTTGTAAAGAATTTTGATTCTGATTTTGTTGTAAATCTCGGACCGTTTATAACAACAACGGTGCCTGTTTCATGAACGGTAATTCCGAGTTTTTTTGCCTGCTCTATGGCTATTTTTCTTAATTCGGGGCAGTATGGATCAGCTGCAGACGGGTGAACACAATTAGGTCCTTCAAAAAACGTGTTTTTTCTGCCGTCTGTCCAATCAACAAACTGGTCGCAAATTACAAAGTCGCCCGGTTTTACGTGTTTTTGCAAACTGCCGGCGGCGCAAGGCGATATAACCCTTGTAACTCCTAAGGATTTTAATGCCCAAACATTTGCTCTGTAATTTACTAAGTGAGGCAAAAATCTGTGATTTTTTCCGTGGCGGGGAATAAATGCCACTTTTTTTCCGAATAATTCCCCTATTGTTATCGGGTCTGAAGGCTCTCCGTATGGAGTATTTACCGTTATTTCATCATAAGGCATACCGGATTCTTCAAAAAAATCGTAAAATCCGCTTCCGCCTATTATACCTATCTGCGCTTGATTTTTCTCACTCATACTCTTTCTCCTAAATAACAGGAATATTTTAACATAAAAATACGCATAAAAAAACCGCTCTATTAAGAGCGGTTTTTTATTTATTATTGAGTTTTTGACGCTTGAAGTGAATCGGTATCTTCAAGTAAGTCATTTTCGTAATCGTAATTTTCTTCTTCGCTGGTACCTGTATCAATTTTACCGTCATAAGAAATACGAATTTTTAAACCCTCCTCGGTTCTTCCGCGTTTACCTGCAACAGTTCTGAATTCACTTTCACTAATAGGACGGTCAACATAAATTTCACGGGTTCTTGTACCGGATTCTAAGTTAAATACTTTACCCTCAAGTCCCCAAAACCTTATTCCGTCAGTTGTAATAAAATTAGGATGTGAGTATGAAGATGTATTCTCGCAATCAACATTTCCGGAAACATTCAGCGCGGATGCGATGGATTTACAAAAATCACTGTCTCCAACATTAGTATCAGCCCAATAAGCGGCAGAATTTGCTGCAATTGAATACACTGTTGAATCCATAGCATTTGCTACTGCATTTTGCATATCATATAACGCTTTTTTATAATATACTTTATCCTTATCCGGTCTTACATTATCAATAACAGGTATTAAAATAGCTAAAAGTACTGCTATTATTGCTAATGTAACTAATGCTTCCGAAAGAGTAAATGCTTTTCTCATTATTTATTCCTTATCTTCACATTTTTTATTTAAAAATCTATATACTATATTAATACCACAAATTAATATTTTCAACCCGTTTTAAATTTTTTTAATATTGAGAAACCAAGCTGTTTTCATATTCATATTCATTTCCTTCGGGGATACTCACTTTTCCGTCGTATCTTATTTTTAGTGCTAATCCCGGAGATTTATGATATTCATCTCTCGGTTTTGTTAATGTACCGCCTTTTAATTCATTTTTAGAAAATTTCCTGTCAAAATAAACTGTTATTTCTGAATCGGATAATATTTGTTCAAATCCCCAGAACCTTAAACCATCTGTTGTAATAAAATTGGGTGAACTGTAATCTGATTCACTATGGCAATTACTTTTTCCGGATACATTTAAAAAATTAGTAAAGTAAGGACATAAGTTCATCCCTTTTAAATATAGCGATCTTCCCTCATCATCAACATTATCTCCAATCGTATCCATATCCATTATTTTACTCATTGCACCTTGAATTGATTGAAGTCCTTTTTTGAAGTAAATAGGATCTTTTTCGGGTCTTGTATTATTTAAAACAGGTATTGTAACTGCCATAACAATACCTAATATAGTTATAGTTACCAAAACTTCAGCTAAAGTGAATGCTTTTTTCATATTCCTCCTATAGTAATTGTACTTGAATATAAAATAATAATATAATTATTTACGCTTTATTTCAACTTTTTAATATATACTTGATATAAATTTTTTAGGTGTATATAATTCAATATCGGACAATTAAGTAAAAAAGGAATGAGAAAATGAAAAAAGACATACATCCGGAATATAAAAAAACAGTTATTAAATGTGTATGCGGTAACGAAATTGAAACAGGCTCCGTTATGGATGATATTACGGTTGAAATTTGCAACCACTGCCATCCGTTCTATACGGGAAATCAAAAAATTGTTGATACGGAAGGTCGTATTGAAAAATTCAAAAAACGTTATCAAAAAAATCAGAAATAACTTTTGCTGTGCTTTGTTTTACAAAGCACAGCTTTTTTAAACCCGCGTTAAAGACGGGTTTTTATATGTAACGGAGGATGATATGACAAAAGACGGATACGCACAGGTTAAATTAATTTCAAAACCCGAAAATATGCTTAAAACAATTTATACAGCTTGCAGAACCTGCTACAGCAGTGATTCGCCTTTGAATATTTATGAGTGTGATAATGCTCAAGATAACGAAAAAATGCTTAAATTGATAAGCAGAGTTATTTCATCGGGGCATTACAGTACTATTGAACATATACAAGTCAGTTTTGCAATAAGCAATATATCAAGGGCTTGTTCTCATCAGCTTGTTAGACACAGACACATGTCATTCTCGCAAAAATCACAAAGATACGTTAAAGAAAAAGAGCAATTTGAATATTTAATTCCCGATAGTATTGCCGAAAATCAAGAATTAAAAGAAAAATTTGAAAATTTTATGGGTGAAATTTCGGCATTTTACCTTGAATTAACTGAAAAGGGTATTCCTGCGGAAGATGCAAGAGCGGTGCTTCCGAATGCTGCTTCCACAAGTATGGTGGCAAGTTTAAATTTAAGAGAAATGATACACCTTGCAAATTTAAGACTATGTACAAGAGCTCAAAAAGAAATAAGAATACTCGTTAAAAGAATGTGCGATGCACTTACGGAGGAAGAGCCGTGGTTAAAAGACTATCTTGTACCAAAGTGCGAAAGATTGGGATATTGTGATGAAGATAAATCCTGCGGAAGAAAACAGGTAAAAGGTAATTAAATTATGGAAGAAATGCTTGATAAAATACTGCAAATAGAAAATAAATATACTGAACTCGGGCAGATATTGTCTGACCCCGAGGTTATACAGGATTACAACAGATTCAAGACATTGTCTAAACAGAGAAAGGCAATGGAAGAAACCGTTGAAGTATATCACAGCTGGAAAGATGCCGAGCAGGCTGTTCAAGACGCGCAGGAAATGTTGAAAAACGAGCAGGATGAATCAATGCGCGAATTTTTGCATAACGAAATAAACGAAAACGAAAATAAAATGGCGGAACTGGAAGAAAGAATGCGTGTTCTGCTACTTCCTCGAGATCCTATGGATGATAAAGACATTATGCTTGAAATAAGAGGCGGAGCAGGCGGAGATGAAGCAAACATCTTTGCAGGTGACCTTATGAGAATGTATTTAAGATATGCCGATAAACAGGGCTGGCAGACTCAAGTATTAAGTAAAACCGACTGTGAAGCGGGCGGAGTATCGGAAGTTATTATTTCAATTAAAGGCGACAGTATTTATTCAAAACTTAAATACGAATCGGGTGTACACAGAGTTCAAAGAGTTCCCGCTACGGAGTCGCAGG
>CANPYB010000150.1 GCA_947587605.1 Candidatus Gastranaerophilales bacterium | reverse complement strand
AAACACTTGCCAATACCGATTTTTCAAAATTTGGTAAAGAAGGTATTCCGCTTGAATATTCAAGAACAGAATTTTTAAGTGATTTAAGTAAAACATTGGAAGGATTACCCGAAACACAGCAGGCAGATATATTAAAAAGACTTGAAATTACCCCGGTTGAAAGCGGATTAGCTGACGGATACGACGGTATAATTAACATTAATACAGAAAATTTGGAGCTTGATTTAACAAATCCTGTTGAAGCAAAAGTTTATGAACTTGCCAATAAATTTATCAGAGAAAATTCCGTACATACAGGCGATGAAGCACTTGATGAAGCTCTTAATTCATTAATAAAAGGTATGCCTGAATTTATAAACGTAATAGGTAAACAACAGCATGCTACTCAAGAACTATCGGTTGATGCGCATATTTTAAAAGTTTTGCAGGAATCTATACAAAACCCAAACTACCAAAATTTATCAAGTCTTGATAAAACAATTTTAAAATTGTCCGTTGTTCTTCACGATATTGCAAAATCAGAAGGTGTTATTGACAAAGAACATCCTACGGTATCTGCATTATATGCAAGAAATATATTGGAAAAATATTCACTGCCTATTAATATAAAAGACAGAATATTTGAACTTATAAAAAATCACCATTGGCTTGAACTGTATAATACAAATGAAATAAATTCAGATTATGCGGCAACAATGTTCAGACACAAAGATGACTTTACTATAGCTCAAATAATGGCTGAAGCTGACTTAAAAGGCGTTAGTGAAAGCTTTTATAATGACCATAAAAACGCTTTGGATAATGTTGGTAATATCGGTATTTCCAAAGATAAAATAAATCAAACCGGACAAATTGTATTTACAAGTAAAGTAGTAAAACCTAATTTAATACCGACAGAAGAATATAAAGGTCAAACCTATAAAGTAATTAATTTCTCACAGTTGCCAAGTGATTTTGATTTATCCCAATACGGATTTGCACCTGATACAACACTTGATTCTTTAAGATTGTATATTCACATGGCAGAGTCAAAAACAAATCTTGAAATAGTAAATACATTATCAGATGTAGCAAAAGGCGGATTTTTATGTGCTTCTTATATATCTTTAGCTGATAAATCAACTTATTACGGTCAGAAAGTAGGTGTCAGTCTTGAAGTTGAAAATGTTAATATAGCAAATGCAGGACATGAAAACCAAAGTTCAGGCGGCGGTCAAAACAAAAATTTTAAAACTTTAAGTGATATTATTACGGGAAATGACTCACTCTTAAGTCAATATAGAAGTATAATTCCGCAAACAATTAAACAAGAATTAAATTTAACTGATGATGAATACAAGTTGTTATATGAACAATTTGCAAAAGTTCAATATGAAACACAAATTCGAGATGACAAGGAATATACTATAGGTTCAAAAACAATAAAAGGTGCCGATATAAAAGCTGCTATCCAAAAAGCAGATGATAATTTGATTTTAATAAACGGCAATAGTAAACATAACGAATCAAATTTGTATAACCCAAAAATAAATGCAGTAGTAGCAAAATATAATTCGTTAGAAGAATTAGCAGCAGAATATCCTTATATATTAGAATTTGCTCAAGAACACAACTTGCCGATTTATTTATTGGGTAAATAAATTATAAAAAATAGTTTCTTTTCACAAATATTATAAAGTATTCTATATTTTAAACTTTTATGTTATATTTAAAAATACGATAATATTCGCGAAGAAAAGGAAAAATACATGATTTCTGTAAACGACTTAAAAACAGGCTTAACACTTGATATCGACGGCGGGTTATGGAACGTAGTCGAATTTATGCACGTAAAACCGGGAAAAGGCGCTGCATTTGTAAGAACAAAACTTAAAAATGCGGAAACAGGCAACGTAGTTGAAAAAACTTTCCGTGCAGGTGAAAAAGTTGCTAAAGCTACTTTAGATAAAAGAGATATGCAATACCTTTATAAAGAAGGTAACGATTATGTAATGATGGATTTGGAAACTTATGAACAAATCTCTGTCGGTGCTGACAAAATCGGAGATGGCGTTAAATATTTAAAAGAAAATATGAATGTAGCAATTCTGCTTCACGGTTCAAACATCATAGGTATTGATATACCTAACTTTGTAGAGCTTGAAGTTGTTGATACTCCGCCGGCTGAAAAGGGAAATACCGCACAAGGCGGTACAAAACCCGCTACTCTTGAAACGGGAGCCGTTGTTAATGTTCCGTTCTTTGTTACTACGGGAACGGTTATAAGAGTTGATACCAGAACAAATGAGTATTTAGATAGAGTCTAAGGTAATAAATATGAAATTTGATTTGGAATTTTTAGAAAAACTGGCAAATATTGTATATGAAAATGACCTTTCTGAAATAACGCTTGGAGAGGAAAAAAAGACAGTAAGTTTTAAACGGGAAAAAGCGCAGCAAATTGCACCTGCTCCAATAGTTGCACCTACGGCTATAACTTCGCAGGTAATCTCAACACCGGCACAAAAACCTGCCGAACAAAAACAAACAGCGGAGCAGCACAAGGGAACACCTATTAAAGCTCCAATGGTTGGGACTTTCTACAGTTCACCATCACCCGATGATCCTCCGTTTGTTAAAGTGGGTGATAACATCGGCGCAGGTCAAGTAGTTTGTATTATTGAAGCAATGAAATTAATGAATGAAATTGAGGCTGAGGCTTCGGGTAAAATTACAGAAATCTGCGTTAAAAACGGTGACAGCGTTGAATTCGGTCAAATACTTATGTATGTTGAATAAAAAATAATTAATGAATACTTCCAACAAAAAGAGCCACAAAATGGCTCTTTTTTATTTCTTTTTTTCAAGGTTCAAAAGAATTCGTTTTTTATCCAATCCACCGCCATAGCCTATTAAGTCGCCGTTTGAGCCAATTACTCTGTGGCAGGGAATTATTATCGCGATAGGGTTTTGGTTATTCGCATGCCCGACAGCTCTTGAAGCATTAGGATTTCCGATTGCAATTGCGATATCCTTATAACTTCTGACTTCGCCGTACGGAATTTTTAAAAGTGCATTCCAAACCCGCTTTTGAAACTCAGTGCCGTTAGGGCAAAGAGGTAAATCAAAACTCTTGCGCTTGCACGTAAAATATTCATCAAGCTGATTTATTGTATCTTTTACTATTTTGTTTTGAGCCTTATTTTTTACTGTTTCAGCCGAAAACGAAACACTTAAAAGTGCTTTATCATCAGCTGTTATATATAATTCTCCGATTGGTGAATTATAACGAGCATTATAAAACATTAGTTAAAATGCACCTTAGTTAAATCAGCTTTACGGATACGAATGTTTTTTGGAGTAATTTCCAAAAGTTCATCATCCGAAATATATTCCATGCAATCTTCAAGCGACATTTTTCTGTGGGCTTGCAGGGTAACCATAACATCCGCGGTTGCGCTTCGCATATTTGTAAGTTTTTTAGTCTTACAAACATTAATTTCAATATCCTGCGGACGGTTATGTTCGCCAACGACCATACCTCTATAAACTTTAGTTTTAGGAGTTAAGAAAAACACTCCTCTATCCTCAAACTGAGCCAGTGCATAAGGTATAGCTTCACCTTGCTCATGAGAAACAAGCGAGCCGTTTCTTTGCTTTGATATATCGCCTGCATAGGGTTTATAACTGTCAAATGTATGGTTCAT
>CANPYB010000149.1 GCA_947587605.1 Candidatus Gastranaerophilales bacterium | reverse complement strand
TAGAGATGTTAATGAATGAAGAACAAAAATCACTTTAGTTTTGAGCTTTTAAAAGAGGATAAAAAAACACACGCAAGAGCAGGTATTTTGCATACTCCGCACGGAGATATAGAAACACCTATTTTCATGCCTGTCGGCACACACAGTGCCGTTAAAATGATGACTAAACACCACTTAGAAGAAACAAAAGCTCAAATTATTCTTGCAAATTCCTTTCATTTATTTTTACATCCGGGGAATAAATTAATTAAAGAATTCGGCGGACTGCACAAATGGATGAACTGGGAGAAACCTATATTGACTGATTCGGGCGGATTTCAAGTTTTTTCGCTTGCACACCTCAATAATATAACGGAGGACGGAGTTAAGTTTAAAGAGCCTAAAACGGGGGATGAGTATTACATAAACCCCGAAATATCAATGGAAATTCAACAGGATTTAGGTCCCGACATAGCCATGGCATTTGACCAGTGTGCGCCTTATCCTTGTGATTATGACAATGCCGTAAAAGCTATGGAACGGACGCACAGGTGGCTGGAAAGATGTTTCAAAGCGCATACAAGAGAAGATCAAGCATTATTTCCGATAGTTCAAGGTGCATTTTTTGATGATCTAAGACGCGAAAGCGCAAAGGTTATATCAACATACGACGCTGTCGGTTATGCAATAGGCGGTGTAAGTGTAGGAGAACCGACGGAATTAAAAAATCATTTGGTAGAATTAACTGCTCCTCTGCTTCCGAACAATAAGCCCCGATATCTTATGGGAGTGGGCACTCCTATTGATTTACTTGAAGGAGTTAAGCGCGGAGTAGATATGTTTGACTGCGTTCTTCCGACCCGAAATGCCCGCCATGGCTCATTCTTTACTTATGATGGCAGAAAAATCATTAAGAATAAACAATTTGAAAAAGATAACGCTCCGCTTGACACTGATTGCGACTGCTATGCCTGCCAAAATCATTCTAAAGCATACATAAGACACCTTTACAGAATGGGTGAAGCAACGGCTGCTATCTTGCTTTCCATTCATAATACAAGATTTTTAATTAAATTTATACACGATATGCGCGAGAGTATTTTAAATGACTCTTTTGAAGATTTTTATAAACAATATATCAACAAAATTTAAAAAAGGCGCCTTGTTTTATAAGGCGCCTTTTGTTTTTATTCTTCCGAATATTTTAAAGTATCAATAATTGAAAGTATTGTCATAAAATTTTTAATTATAACTTTATAATTTGCATACTGCGTAACAGGCTTAAAAAACGGAACATCAAACCACGCTTTTTTTGAAGCAACCGCAATATTTACATATCCGTTCATAAACGACACGGACATATTAACTCCTACTTCATTCTTTTCATTACATAAAGTTACCATTCTGTTCATAAAAGCCGGCGTTAATAATGTTCTTGATTCTATCTGATCAGCCGAGTATACATCAAAATAATTTTCAAATAACGGATCTTCCAAATTTACTTTTTTCAGTTTATCGGTATTATTATTAGGAGATTGTTTGTCTTTTAATACAAGAGTCTGAGTAGTTATTGTTTTAGGACATTTAAAATTCAATATTATTCCGTTATACTTTTTTTTAGGCATACGAAAACCACTGTTCTTATTAGAATTTGGGAGCTCAATATGCCATAATTCCGTTTCGTATATATTTAATTCAATACCTTTATATTTACCCGTAATATGTTCATTAATATATGCAAAGTTAAAGTTTGTAAATAGATTTAATTTATTAAAATAACTAATCATGTGAAGTAAGCTGCCAGCATGAGCATTAAAATCTATACTTTCTTGTTCTTTTTTTTCTGATTTTTTTAATTTTTCAGCGGTTGATTTAAATGTCGGTTTAATTCCCATCTTAAAATCACCTGCATAAGATAAAATTTTAGGTAATACAATTGCTCGTATTTTATTTTTATATATTTTCCCCGTTATAAATACAGCAATAACTACGGGAGCATAAGCTCCAATCATAATATTTAAGTTATATGTATCTAAAGCTATATATTTACAATAAATATAATTAAATATACAACCTGCAATAAAAAAACCAAATGCGATTATATATGCCGTTTGTACCATTTTCTTTCTTTGTACTTCTAACGGCTTTACTTTTGGCTTAATTTCTTTAATAAATAATTCTTGGAACGGGGATAACTGTTTTTTCTTTTTTGTACCCTGTTTAACAGCACTTTCAGACATTCTAATTCTCCTCTATTTTATTTTTTGTTAATGATATTATAAAATCCAATCTTCCATATATAGCTTCTTTTTCATTGATAATTTTAACGTAATTTGTTATATCAGAAAGAATTTATCAATTTTAAAACTTTCGGAAATACCTCTTTCTTTACTTTATTTTTACACCTTTTTTAACAAAGCCCGTAAAAAATAAACTGTCGGCATAATTATGTTTGCCATTACTTTTGCAATAACTCTATGCTGTCCGTATTTTACATTATGAATATATATTTCATCTTGAAAATAAGATTTAAAATCATTTAAAGTAACATCATTCATATACTTTTCCTATTGTAGTTATAAATAATTAATATAAAGGAGTTCTATAATGAAGAACTCCATATATAATTATAGTTACCTCTTAATACAATATGAGTTCTTACAGGAATTGGCTTGCATTAACAGGCTGTTTGCTTGCAGCATCAGTTTCAAAGTAACTATAGTTTGCTACTTCACCCGCACAACCTCTAAATAAAGAACCGGGGAATATTTGTATTGAATTTCTTAATTGAGTTAAAGCAGAATTGTAAAATCTT
The DNA here is from genome assembly GCA_947587605.1 of Candidatus Gastranaerophilales bacterium. Taxonomy (GTDB): domain Bacteria; phylum Cyanobacteriota; class Vampirovibrionia; order Gastranaerophilales; family Gastranaerophilaceae; genus Avigastranaerophilus. The sequence continues at coordinate 970 of CANPYB010000149.1, read as the reverse complement.
CTTGCAGAGGAAATATTTTCTTCCACTTCTTCATATGTTTTCATTGCTTGAACCATTGTTGCATCAGATTTTAAAGTCGGGTAATTTTCTACGTTAACCATTAAAGCTTTTAATTGAGTATCAAGCTGTGCTTCAGCTTCAAATTTTGATTTTGAGCCCAGAGAAGCCTTCATTGCTTGAGATCTTAATTCCGTTATTTTTTGGAATATTTCCGTTTCATGCTCCATAAATTTCTTTGCAATTGTAAGCATGTTTGGAATTAAGTCATAACGTTTTCTCAATTGCACATCTATACCGGATAATGCTTCAAGCGCTGTATTTTTATTTCTTACAACACTAACATACAAATTATAAAGCACACTTAATACTATTAATGCAATAATTCCAACTACGATAAGTATAACTAACACTTGTGAACCTCCTCCCGTTAAAAAAAACCAACTTGAATTTGACATGCTGTCCTTTCCGATTTTTTGATTAATACAAAATTTATAATACCATTTTTTTTTAAATTTTAAACATCCAAAAAGAGGATGAAAAATTCACCCTCTTTTAATCAATTTTACCCAAATCCTTACCTTGTAACTAAATCCATTTCTTCAGCAGAAGCATAAACGGCATGACATCCGCAATCAACGTGGATAACTTCACCCGTTACACCCGATGACAAATCTGATAACAGATATAAAGCAGTTTTTCCGTCATCTTCCAAAGTTACATTTCTTTTTAAAGGAGCTTTGGCAACAGCAGCTTTAAGCATTTTGCCAAACCCGTCAATACCAGAAGCGGCAAGTGTTTTTACAGCTCCGGATGATAAGCAGTTAACTCTTATACCGTATTTACCTAAGTTTTCGGCTAAGTATCTTGCTGATGCTTCAAGCGCAGCTTTTGCAACACCCATTATATTATAATTTGCAACAACTTTTTCACCGCCTAAATATGTTAAAGCTAAGATTGAACCGCCGTCTTT
>CANPYB010000148.1 GCA_947587605.1 Candidatus Gastranaerophilales bacterium | reverse complement strand
ATGCTGTTTCCGAAAAACAAAATTGTAAATGTTGCAATTAATAATGCGGGGCCAAACGGTATTGCTTTATAGCCTTGCTCGTTGCTTGATTGTTTTAGTCCCGTAATGGATTTTATTGCAAAATATGTTAAAGCTATTACAAATGCAAATATTAAATATAAATTTAAAGTAAATATATTTGATAAAATCCAATAAATTAAGGCAGTTACCGCGAAAGCCGATAATGAAAATATAAGTTTATATTCTTGCTTTTCGTAAAGTCTTTTAAAAAATTGAGGAATAATACATAATGCTTGAATTATTATTGCGGCAAATACTGCCATAATTAAATATTTCCAGCCTAATAATGCTCCCGAAGCGGCAGCAAGATACGTATCCCCCTCGCCGAATACTCTTTTATATTTTTTTACATATTCATTTATATCAAAGTTTTCTTCTTCGGTGTTTTCTTCATTGGATTGAGTTGTATTTTCCGTATTTTCATCCGATTTATCCGAATTTTTCTTTACAAGATAATAAGCACCTCTGGCGATTAATTCCATAACTATTACACCTGTAAGAGCCCCCGTAAACACTTGAAATATATTTTCAACTCCGTATTTAAAGAAAATTGAATATATTATTGCGATTATTATAAATGTCCATAAATGTGCGTCATATAAATATTCTTTTTTTATATCGGTAATAATAAGAACAATAGCAGTTGACAATAAAATTAACAGTAAAAGAGTTTGCAAAGTTGCTCCGAACGCAAGAAAAACAACTAAAAATAATATAGCTGTAACTGCTTCTACTATAGGGTATTGAATGCTGACCTTGCAGCCGCAATTTCTGCAATGACCTTTAAAAGTGAAAAAATATGAAAATATGGGAATGTTATCAAACCATTTTATGGGTTCGGAACATTGAGGGCATTTAGAGGGAGGCAAGACTATAGATTCTTTTGTAATGGCTCTTAGGGCAACTACATTTAAAAAACTGCCTATGACAGCTCCCGTAATAAATACAAACAAGCATATAATTATATATTCACTCATAAATAATTCCTTTAAACCTTTTCTTTCTCCGACAATATTTGTAAAAGAGCATTAAGCGCTTTTTTTAACCGCCTTGAAACCTGCATTTGAGATATACCCAATTTCGCAGCAATTTGAGTCTGACTCATGTCATCAAAATAATTCATTAATACAACTTCTTGAAGTTTGCTGTCCAGCTTGTTTATTGCGTCTTTTATTAAAATTTTATCCTCTTGGAATGATTCAAGGTTGTATTGGTTGTCATCAGCTATTTTATCAAATAATGACAATGATTCATCATTATTTGTATTTATATATTGGTCTAAAGAAATAGTTTGTTTACGTCTTTCAACATCAATAACTTCTTTGATTTTACCGACGGAAGTGCCTAATTCTTCCGCTAACACGGTTTCAGAGGGTTCATTTCCCTCATCGTCTTTGAGTTTTTGCATTAGTTTATTAACACGGTACGCAAGCTCGTATATTTCGCGCGGTGCTTTTATCATTGATACTTTATCACGCAGATAATGTCTGATTTCACCTGTTATTAAATATGTGGCATAAGTTTTAAAATTTTCGCTTACTTTTGGATTGTATAACTGTATTGCTTTAACCAGTCCTACGCTTCCCACTTGAATGATATCTTCAACAGGGTCTGTATTTCTTCTGGCAAGTCCGCGTGATATTTTTTTTACTAACGGCATTGCAGCAAGCGCTATAATATTTTGAAGATGTTTTTTCTCCTTTTCATCTTCCGCTGCTTTGTATAATTTCAGCCACTCGCCTATTTCTTCATAATTAATGGTATAATCAGCCATTAAATTCCTCTTATCCTCGCTACTATATTATATCATATCAATTCAAAAGAATAGGGCAATATTTCATTTATATTAAATAAGCATATTCCCTCTATGTTATCTTCCAGAATGATTTGGATATTTTGACCTTTTTCAAACTCCTGAAGCCATTGCCTGCATGCTCCGCAAGGAAAACATTTTTTTGATTTCGGTGAATAAATGGCTATTTTAAGCAATTTTGACTTTTCTCCCGCCGCAATTGCCGTTGATATTGCATTTCTCTCCGCACACAAAGACAGTCCGTAACTTGAATTTTCTATATTACAGCCTGTATAGATATTTCCGCTTTCATACAGCACGCATGCCCCTACAGGGAATTTTGAATACGGACAATATGCGTTTTGCGCAGTTTTTTTTGCTTCTTCTATTAACTCTACATTTGTTTTCATATTTATATTTTATCTGTAAAATTAAACTTAGAATATAGTACGTTTGAATGATATAATATTTATGTTTACAATAGTTAAACTATTTACTCATACTATTATAAATTATATTATGATATTATAGTAAAGATTAAATTTTGAATAAAGAATAAAAGGGATATATCGGAGGAACATTGACGGAAAAAATCAGAATATCCGGCGGAAGACAGTTAAAGGGTGAAGTATTAATCAGCGGAGCAAAAAATGCGGTACTAAAGCTAATGGCAGCTGCATTGCTTGCTAAAGGCGAAAGCAAAATCTACAATGTTCCCGAGCTTACCGATGTGGTTATAATGCTTAATGTTTTAGAACAATTAGGTGCTAAAACATCTTATGATAAACAGGAAAAATCAATAAAAATAGATGCTTCCAATCTTACGGGAGTTAGAGCAGGCTATGAACTTGTAAGCAGAATGAGAGCTTCTTTCATAGTATTGGGTGCACTGGTCGGAAGATGTAAAGAAGCCGTAGTCGCACTCCCGGGAGGCTGTGCTATCGGAGAAAGGAAAGTCGATTTCCATATTAAAGGACTTGAAGCATTAGGTACGAATATTAAAATTGAAAACGGATATGTTCACGCTAAAGCTAAAAAATTGACAGGGAATGACATTTATCTTGATATTCCGTCAGTAGGTGCAACAGAAAATATTATGCTTGCAGCTGTTTTAGCGGAGGGCGCTACAAGAATTCAAAATGCTGCTCAAGAACCCGAAATTACGGATTTGGCTAATTTCTTAAATGCAATGGGGGCTGATATTATAGGTGCGGGTACTTCCGAGATTGTTATTAACGGTGTTAAACAGGAAGATTTACATCCTATAGAATACACAACCATACCGGACAGAATTGAAGCGGGAACTTATATGGCTGCTTTTATCGCTACTAAAGGTAAAGGTATTATAAGAAATATATTCCCGAATCATTTAACATTTTATACTTCAAAACTTACTAAAATGGGTGCGGATATTAAACTTATAGACCCCACTTCGATTGAAGTTTCATGCAAAAGAAAACTTGAAGCAATAAATATAATAACTCAACCATACCCGGGATTTCCTACGGATTTGCAGTCTATGGCAATGACGCTGGCTACTGTTGCGGACGGGGTTAGTATTATTACGGAAAGTTTATATGAAAACAGATTTATGCAAGTGCCCGAGCTTCGTAAAATGGGTGCCGATATTCATCAAGAACGTAATCATGCTCTTGTTAAAGGCGTAAAAAATTTGACAGGTGCTAATCTTATGGCAAGCGACCTTAGGGCGGGTGCTTCTCTTGTCATCGCTGCTTTAATGGCCGAGGGCGAAAGTAATATCGATAACATTTATCATATAGACAGAGGTTACGAACTTTTGGAAAATAAGTTTAAATTAATTGGTGCGGATATTGAAAGATATTCGGATAATGTTGATGTTCTCAATCAAAGTAAAGGAAATTTAAGTGAATCACAATTATAAAAGATGGTATGATCATGATCCTGTTTTGCTTGAAGTTATTAAT
>CANPYB010000147.1 GCA_947587605.1 Candidatus Gastranaerophilales bacterium | reverse complement strand
ACCTCTGAACCTGCCTGTACAAATCTGAATATATTATCAATAAACAGTAATACATCTTGTTTTGAGTAATCTCTAAAATACTCTGCCGCAGTCAATGCTGATAAACCGACTCTCATTCTTGCGCCCGGAGGCTCGTTCATTTGTCCGTATATAAGAGCAACTTTATCAATTACGCCCGACTCTTTCATTTCATTCCAAAGGTCATTGCCCTCGCGGGTTCTCTCTCCGACTCCGCCAAATACTGATACCCCTGCGTGTTCTGACGCAATATTATGAATTAACTCCATAATAAGTACGGTTTTTCCTACTCCCGCACCGCCAAACAACCCTATTTTTCCGCCCTTTTGATACGGTTGTAATAAGTCTATTGCCTTAATACCTGTTTCCAGTATTTCAATATCGGTATTCTGATCGGTTAAAGCCGGCGAGCTTCTGTGTATCGGCAGGTATGTATCTGTTTCAATTGAACCTGCATTATCTACAGGCTTACCTAATACATTTAAAATTCTGCCTAATATATTTTTACCCACGGGGATTTTTATCGGTTCGCCCGTGTTAATAACTTTCATTCCGCGTCTTATACCGTCAGTTGACGACATTGCAACAGAGCGGACTCTGTTTTCACCTAAATGCTGTTGAACTTCAGCTATTATTTTATTGTTATCATCAGTTATTATCTCAATAGAATCATTTATTTCAGGTAATATTCCCGATTCAAATTCCACGTCGATTACAGGTCCTATAACCTGTGTAATTAATCCCTCTTTTTCGGCAGTTATTGTCATATTTCACCTTACTTATTATCTTTTATATCTTATTATACAATCTTTATGATAATTTGTAAAAACACTTTAGCAGGTATTAATTTTTTAACTTCAGAGGGAAAATAACTAAATACAATCGCATAAAATTTCAAAATAGCCTTGTTTTTTCTCGCATACAGGACACTTAACGGGAGCTGATTTTGCTTCAACCACATGCCCGCAATGAGTGCAAACCCACAAAACTTTTTCATCTCTTTTAAAAAGAGTTTCATCTTTCAAGCGTTGAGCCAATGTTTTATATCTTTCGCTGTGATGTTTTTCTATGTTTGCAATATTATAAAATGCTTTGGATATTTCCTCAAAACCCTCCTCCTGCGCTATCTTGCCGTATTCGGGATACATTGTTGTGTGTTCTTCCTCCTCATATTTTGCCGAACACAATAAATTTTCCAATGTAGTACCGTTGCACGACGGGTATGAAATATTTGTTATTTCAACATCATCGCCGTCTAAAAATTCGTAATATATTTCAGCATGTTCTTTTTCGTTGAGTGCTGTTTTTTTAAAGATTTCAGATATTTGAATTAATCCCTCTTTTTCCGCCATTGAAGCAAATATACAGTACCTGTTGCGAGCCATGGACTCACCCGCAAATGCTTTCATAAGATTTTCTCTTGTTTTAGTCCCTTTTAATTCTTTTTTTTCCATAATTTATCTCCTTTTATAAGATAAATTATTTTAAAACGAATTTAATCACAAAAAATCGCCGTTGCGGCTATTTTATAAGGCAACGGCAATATTTATAATTATGTTAAACTGTGACAAATTACGATTTTGATAATGTATCATAAACTTTTGAAACTATTTTCCATTCACCGTTTACTTTATTCATTATCAACAAATCAGTAAATTTATATCCGTGCCAGTTATCTTCTATAACTCTGACTGTTGCTATTGTTTTTTCAAGCATTAATACATCCACTCTTGAAACATAATCACTACCGCAAGCGCCAAATGTATCAATAGTTTTGTAAAATTCTTCAATAGAACCCGATTGATATGTTTCTTCATTTAATTGACCAAAAAAGCAAGCCTTTTCATAAAAATACGGTTTAACTATTGAGCTGTCGCCTTTTTTTACCGCTTCACAAAATTTTCTTGCAACATTTTCAACAGCATTATATTCTTTTATATCATCTCTCATAAAACACCTCTTTCTTTTTAACGTAATAATGGTATATTATAAGTAACAAATTAACAAGTACGGTAATGAAAGTAACTGTAAAATGGAAAAAGATTGTTTAAAAAAAGTTGAAAGCTATGATAAAACAGGTTTTAATTATACTATGTCTTTAATTAACGGCAAATACAAATTAACTGTTTTATATGCTGTATATCGGCATAAAATAATAAGATTTAACGAATTGCAAAGATACTTAAATGTTATATCACACAAAACTTTAAGTAATACTTTAAAAGAACTTGAAAAAGATAATTTAATTACAAGAAAAGAACATTCTCAAATACCGCCTAAGGTAGAATACAGTTTATCCGAGAAAGGAAAATCATTTATCCCTATACTATATTTAATGTGCGAATGGGGTGAAAAGTACATAAACTGATATTGGCAATAAACCCTACTCCTAACATAAAAGATGATACACAAAAATAAAAACTCTGGCATAAAACAAATAAAAAGCACCTGCATTTGGGTGCTTTTTGTTTTTAAGAATTTATTATTGTTGGGTTAAAATCCAAACTAGTTGCTTTATTGTAGTATTATTGATAATTACATTGTTGTATTATATTTAATATTTCTTCATTCCTATTACCATTAAATAATGCCATTTGACTATAATCTTTAAAATATTGAATATCAGCACATAAAGATTCTTTATGTATTTTATTTTCTATAAAGATTATTTCTGCAGCATAGGCATTCAAAAATTTAGGATAATAATAATCAAAAATTTGTTTATTAATTTTATTATTTCGTGCTCTATATTGTTGTGTATTTAAATTCTTTTCTTGATTATAAATTGTTTCAAAAGAAGAAAAAATGTATTTTAATTCTTTCAAATTTTTCTCGTCTATTTCTATAGTATTATATTTTAAACAAGATAGTGCAAAATATGGAAATATTGTTATTCTGTTAGGTATTACATATCTTAAATAGTGATATCCATATATATCTAAATACATCTTTTTTGATTTATCTCTGTAAGAATATTCCATTAAAACTTTATATAGTTCTTGCAAATAAATAGTTTTATATGCATTATAACTATCTATTGTATTTTTTGTTTTTATATTTTCAGCTTGTAAATATCGGTTATATGAATATTTTTCAAATTCATTACTTATAGTATAGAAAAAACCTATAGCATTATAATTATCAGAATTAAATGAGCTATTTAATTTCAAATATTGGTTCATTAAATTATTTCTTATTATTATAGATAATTTTGTATCTTGTAATTTTAAATTATCTAATTGCAATAATACTCTTTCGGTATAATGAAAATTTGCAACTTTACAAAGTGTAAGAAAATCTTTTGGAGATGCAAGTGTACTAAAATCATATAAATAAGGTATAAAAAGAATAATTATTATAATAAACAAGATACTTTGCTTTACTGATAATGATTTTGCAAATTTTTCAAAAAAGTGTTGTTTATAATGTTTTTTATTATTTTCTTCTATATTGTTCATAAATAATCCCTATTTTTCTTTTGTTGATTTTATTATTGGGTTACGCTCCGCTAACCCAACCTACTTGCTTTTGCCATTTGATTTAAATTTTCACCAAGCATAAACCTTGCTGTATTATTGTCCATAAGTATTATTCCTTTTCTTTTTCTATTACTCTTCTTTGTATATCTTTAACTATTTCGTTTGCATTGGAAAAACCATCAATAAATTTAATTTTATAATTTTTTAAAATAAATATCAGTACATCAGAAAAATAAGGAGGAATATATTTAAAAGAGCATACTTGTTTTATTGCATTAATATATATTTTTTTCTTTAATTTATTTCCACTT
>CANPYB010000146.1 GCA_947587605.1 Candidatus Gastranaerophilales bacterium | reverse complement strand
ATGAAATAATAGTTACGGTGGGCGGTTCCGAGGCAATTGATATCGGTATAAGAGCGCTTGTAAATGACTCTGATGAGGTAATTATTCCTCAGCCCTCTTATGTATCTTATGAACCCTGCGCAATCCTCGCAAACGCAAAGCCTGTAATAATTAACTTAAAAGCTGAAAATAATTTCCGCTTGCGCGCGCAAGAGCTTGAAAATGCTATTACCCCAAACACAAAATTGTTAATACTCCCGTACCCGAATAACCCGACAGGCGCTATAATGGAGCGTGAGGATTTGGAAAAAATTGCCGAAATTATTAAAAAACACGATATTTATGTAATGTCTGATGAAATATATTCTGAGCTTACATATTGCGGAAAACACACTTCTATTGCCTCAATAGCGGGCATGAAAGAACGCACGATATTAATTAACGGATTTTCAAAGGCTTATGCAATGACAGGCTGGCGTCTTGGCTATGCTTGCGCCCCGAAAGAAATAATAAAACAGATGTTAAAGATACATCAGTATGCGATAATGTGCGCACCGACTACAAGCCAGTATGCCGCTGTTGAAGCACTGAAAAACGGGGATAAAGACATAGATGAAATGCGAAAGTCATATAATCAGCGCCGCAGGTTTTTAATAAATGCGTTTAAAGAAATGCAGCTTGAATGTTTTGAACCCTTTGGAGCGTTTTATGTGTTCCCTTGCATAAAAGAATTTAATATGACAAGCGAAGAATTTGCGACAAGATTTTTAGAAGAAGAAAAAGTCGCAGCAATCCCCGGGAGTGCCTTTGGTAAAAGCGGTGAGGGATATTTAAGAATATCTTATGCGTATTCTCTTGATAATTTAAAAAAGGCAACGGAAAGACTAAAACATTTTGTCGAAAAATTGCGCACACAAGGTGTTAAATAAGCGTTGTCAAAAATAAAAAGTAGTATGCGGCAGGCGCAGAGAATAAAAAAGAGTCCATTCTGTCAAGCAGTCCGCCGTAGTTTAAAAATAAACTTCCGCTGTGTTTAATTTCAAGCTCCCGCTTAAATGTTGAAATTGTTAAATCGCCGAATTGAGCAAACAAAGATACAACAACTCCAAGCCCCAGACTTTTTAAAGGTGAAAAGTGAATTAATTTAATACTTAAAAGACAGATTAAACAGCACGTAATAAGATGAGCTAAAGAGCCTGTCAGTGTTTTTTCGGGGCTGATTTCGGGCGCGAAATGCACAAAGGGAAATTTCTTTCCGATAATACTTGCTGCAAAATCCGCGCAAAGTATAGCTAAGAAGTAAATTAATATTAAATAATCAGCGCTTTTTGCTTCAAAAAAGTAAGTTAACTTAATTATATAAAGTCCGCAAATTATAAGCATTATTGCTGATATAGTTGTAAGTGAGCTCATTAGATATGGCTTTTGATTTTTTATAACGGTTAATATAAATGAAAATACAACACCTGCAAGCATAATAGGAGTAATAAATGCGTGAAGATTTATGTTGTTTGAAAAAATAAATACATAAGCGCATAAAATCCCGATAATTTCAGGCAAAAAGGCGTGAGGAATTATGTTCTTATTTTTTAACATATTCCTGTATTCTATCATTGTGATTATTATAAAAAATACCGACACCAAAAAAAGTGCAATACCCGAAAAATAAAAGGATGCGAGTATCATTGCCAGCATTATAAATCCAAGCGGATATCTTATATATTTTGTGTTCATAATTTATTTTGTCCGAAAATTATAGTATATTAATTTTAGCATACGAGTAAACAAAAATATATGAAAAAAATAATGTTAATATATCCTCCCGGGGGAACATATCAGCGGGGCGAGGACCGATGCCAGATAAATATAAATGCGTCTTGCGCCAATGATTATAGAGCCTGTAATGATTTAGGCTATATTGCTTCAATATTACGGCAGGAATATAAAATTTTTCTGAAAGATTACAGCGCCGAAAAACTGACATATACTGATTTTGAACGCGATTTTAAAACAGAAAATCCCGATATCGTATTTATAAGCACGACTAACGCAAGTATTTACGAGGATATAGGGTTTGTACAAAAAATCAAATCACTGAACAAAGAAACAATAGTAATCTTAAAAGGGGCATTATTTTTTAATGTTGAAGCAAACTTTTTGGATACCGTAATTACTGCTGATTATTTAATCGGCGGGGAAGCTGAATTTATAATTCAACCGTTGTTGAATGCTCATTATAATGATAAAAATGGACTTAAAAATATTGAGGGTATTTGCTATAAGAACGGCGAAAATTGGATTTGCAATAAATTAGAGCATTTTTTCGAGGATTTGGATAAATTGCCGTTTCCTGACAGAAGTTTAATGAATAATAAATTATATAAAAATCCTCTGACAAATAAGCCAATGGCAACTATATCAGTATCAAGAGGGTGTCCGTCTTCTTGTATTTACTGCCTTTCACCTGTAATATCGGGTAAAAAAGTTAGATATAGAAGTATTAATTCTATAATTGATGAAATAACCGAGTGCGTTGAAAAGTATAAAATAACTGATTTTTTCTTTAAATCCGATACTTTTACAATAAACAAAAACTTTGTTATTGAAATGTGTGAAAGAATTATAAATTCTAACTTGAACGGCAGAATTAACTGGTGCGCAAATTCGCGCACAGACTGTCTTGATAGTGAAATGCTTGAAAAAATGAAACAAGCAGGCTGCACTATTATAGCTCTCGGCATTGAATCGGGCAGTGATGACTCGCTAAAGAAAATGAAAAAAGGAACGAGCGCAGAGCAAAATCTTAAAGCGGTTGAACTTGTTAAACAAATGGGTTTAATGACTTTCGGGTTTTATATAATAGGTTTTCCTTGGGAAACTGTGGAACACCTAAATCAAACAAAAGACATAATGTTTAAAGCAAATACCGACTTTATAGAGGTATCATCAGTCGTTCCCTTTAGAGGAAGCGAACTGTACAAATTGTGTGGCGGTGATGTTTTAGGCAAGGACTCATTTAAAAATACCGCTTGTATTAACGGAGTTTTATCTCATAAACAAATTGAAAACTATAGAAAAAATGTAATTTTAAAATATTATTTGCGCCCCTCGTATATTGCAAAAAAAATATTTAACAAAAATATAAAATTATTACTATTATTAAACTACATAAAATACGGGCTAAGACTGTTAAAAAACTATTTTGTATAATCAACGACTGTTTTTGCAAGCTCTATAATGAGCCGAGCAGTTTTATCATCACATTTTAAAATTATATCGTTCATTCTTTTATAATTATCTTTTGATTTTTTTTGATTAAAAATGCCAAATTCATTTAGGTCTATATTAAGATAATCTACAATTCTTAAAAATTTAACGGAATTAAGCATGTTTAATCCCCTCTCTACTTTACTTAAATAATTGGGTGAAAGCTCAACCGCTTCCGCAAGCTCCTCTTGCGTAATGTGTTTGCGCAGCCGCGCCTGTTGAATTTTTTTACCTATTAACTCTTTAGTAATCATATTTTATCACCTCATTTAAAGATAAATTATTATTGATTAATTTATAAGGTTAAATATGATTAGTTTAAACAGTAAATTGATTATAATTGACTGGTTATATTTTACATGTTATAATCAAATACAATCAATTATGGAATTAAAATGCTGGAATTAATATTAAAAAAATTGAAAAAAGACGACATAGGCGAACCTCCTTATGAGTACGATATACTGGTAAGTTTGGCGGAAAGCGAGTACCCTAAATATTTAAAAAAGATGTTTAAGGGAATGACGGGGAAAGAATTAAATTTAAAACATCCGAAAACATTTAATGA
>CANPYB010000145.1 GCA_947587605.1 Candidatus Gastranaerophilales bacterium | reverse complement strand
CCTCTACGCCTGCGTATAATTCAATAAACTGTTTAGCCGGGCTTGAATCTATTTTTGTAAATAATACTTCTTCAATTTGGAAAAAGCCTACCTGCGCTGACATTTCTATATCTATTTTAATCGGTTTTGTTTCACCGTGCTGAATATTAACCTTAGTTATGGCATTTGCCGAGTATTTATGAATATCACCGACTTTTGGTGTGGTATTTATCGCCATTGGTATTCTTGCTCTGCCTTTTGTCATGTCGCAGCCGTCCGCGATTAAAAGAATACCCGCTTCTATCGAGTGAATTTTTCTTGATGACATGTGCCCGATAATTGCTTCTATCGCCAGTGATTTTATTACTACTCTTTTATGAATATCATCTTTAAATATTGCATTTAAAGTTCTATCTATTAAAGGCAGTGCAAGCATGACAGACATTTCTTCATGCCCTTGTCTGCCTATCATCATCCCTAAATCGTGCATTAAACTTGCAATAACAACTGCGCACAAGCTGTCTTCAAATGTTCCTATTTCTTCAAGCTCCAATGAAGTCGGTATTCCCGCTTCGTGCAATATATTGAGCATTTTTATTGAATTAATTGCCACCTGCCTCATGTGAACGGGACCGTGGTCATTAAACCCTAATCTTTTTATTGATACGTTATTTGCGTACTCCTGCATTTCCTGCAGTTCGATATCTTGAAAAATATACTTTACAAGCTCGCTGCACTTTGGGTACTTTTTTAATTTTTCTATTATTTTTGTTTCTGTTACGGATTCTTTTACTGATTTCATAATTTAATATTATACTAAAAATAATGAAATAAATCTTTACTTTTAAAAAAAATAAATTGTGTTATTATAATATTATGTTGATTAGAGAAACGGTTTTCCGTTTCTTTTTTATTTAGTTGAGAGTTTAACGGAAAGGAAGGTTAGAGCATGTCAAAAGAAAGACATAATTCTTCAGAGAAAAATGATACTTTTGAGTACGTTAATAAACGCGAATTGTTGGAAAAAATCCTGCCTGTTATTGATAATACCCTTATGCGCTTTGGGCTTATACCTGTTGAGGTTGAGCTTGTTAAGGAAAATCACAGGTGGTTTTTAAGAATATTTATTTATTCAACCGAGCGTGATGTTAATCTTGATGATTGTGAAAGAGTTTCAAGAAGTTTATCTGACTTTTTGGAGGAGTTAATACCGTTTAAGTATTACTTGGAAGTCAGCTCCCCCGGGGTTGAACGTAAAATTAAATCAGATAAAGAATATTTAATCTTTAAAGGAAAAGATATTAATTTGAAACTTAAAGAGAGTATTGATGAAAGCGGAGAAAAACAATTTGTCGCAAAAATTGTTGACTTTGATGAAAATGAAGGTTTGACGGTTTTTGCGTATAAGGATAAACAAAATATATTGATAAAAAAAGATAATATTGTATCTGCAAAATTATATTTTAGTGAAATATAGGAGAAAGAAAAATGATTAAAATCGGAACGGCATTATTTGAAGCCTGCGAAGAACTGGAAAGAGAAAAAGGAATAACAAAAGAAGTTATTGTTTCTTCTTTATGCGACGCAATGGTTACTGCGTATAAAAAACACGTTAAGCAAAAAGACGCTCCGAATGTTGAAGCCATTTTGGATGAACAATCGGGTGAAATCGGTGTATTCAGAACAAAACTTGTTGTAAAAGACGTTCAAGACCCTGATTTAGAAATTTCTTTGAAAGATGCTAAAGAAATTGATGATGAAGTTGAACTTGAAGATGAAGTTAAAATTGAAGTTACTCCCGAAAACTTCGGACGTATTGCGGCTCAGAGTGCTAAACAGGTTATTACTCAAAGAATTAGAGAAGCTGAAAGAAAACTTGTTCTTGATGAATTTATGGAAAAGAAAGGCACGTTAACAACAGGTATTATTCAAAGAGTTGAAAACCGTAATGTAATAGTAAATATTGGCAAAACAGATGCTATAATGCCTCAAAAAGAACAAATCCCCGGAGAATATTATAAACCCGGCAATCGTATAAGAGTATTCGTTTTGAACGTAAAAGAAACATCAAGACTCCCGCAGGTTATAGTATCTCACGCACACGCAGAAATAGTAAGAGAACTTTTTGAACTTGAAGTCCCCGAAATTGAAGACGGAATTGTTGAAATAAAATCAATATCACGTGAAGCAGGATACAGAACAAAAATTGCGGTTACCAGCAATGACCCCGATGTAGATTCTGTCGGCGCTTGCATTGGCCCGAGAGGAAGCCGTATTCAAACAATTATCGGCGAATTAAAAAATGAAAAAATAGATATCGTAAGATATTCCGATAATCCCGTTGAATATATAGTAAACGCACTGTCACCCGCAAGAATAGTATCCGTCGATATTTTGGCAGATGATGAGTATTCAAAAGAAGCATTTGTTATCGTTCCCGATGACCAATTAAGCCTTGCTATCGGCCGTGACGGACAAAATGTCAGACTTGCTCACAAATTAACCGGCTGGAAGATAGATATTAAAAGTGAATCACAGGCTGAAAAAATGGAAATTCAACACCAAAGCAGGCAGGATGAAGTTCAAGACACTGATGAAGATGAGGTTGATGAAATCGCTGAAGAAATCAGAGAACAGGAAGAATATGCCGTTGATGAAGAAGATATGGCAAATATTGAGGGCGATGAAACTTCATCGGATGAACATGAAGCTGTTGAAGAATAATTATTTAAAAAATATAAAAACAAAAAAGAGGGATTTATCCCTCTTTTTTAATATATTTATTATAAAAATATTAAGTATTTCGGTGGCTGTATAGACAGCTTGCATGTTGATATGCTTTTTCATCTGCAGCAACTGCTTCATAACCTGATTCAATTAAACCTTTTGTATATTCATCAAAATATGATTTATTATACATTCTGTATGCCAGAACAGGATCAATATCAGAGCTGTATTGACTGTTACTTTTCGGTTCGGCTTTAGGCGCTTTTTCAATTTTTTTACGTCCGAAATTATTTGATGCAGATATTTTTATAGGATTAAACATGATTTTCATAATATTCCTCCATTTATATATGTCAATTATAAAACCAAAAATAATTTTTTTTGATAATATTACGTAATTTTTAACATTCGCAAATAAAAAAATTAATTACCGAAAACAACAAAAGGTAAATCGTTTTCCAGTGCATATTGCTTCAAAAACTCGGGTTGATTACTGATAAACTGCATAACCTCTCCGACATTATCATCTGCCGAATATGCAAAAACACCCATTACCGAGGGGTTAGTAATATACATTTCATTATAATTTCTGTTGCCTTTTCTTGTATTTGAATTAATCAGAGAAAATGCTTGAATGACTTTGTTTCGTGTTTCTTCGGGAGTGATATCGCTGAATGGTTTATTTGCATTTCTTTTAACAAACTCTAAATATTCTTCATCAGTCAAATTAAGAGCTTCTTTTATCAGATTTGATATATATTTTCTGTCGGATTCGCGTCTGCCGCCAAAAACATAATCTTGTTTAAATAAGTCCAAGTCCTTGGAAGTTCCTGAGCCTGCATCAGTTTTTCCGCCTCCGTGCATATATTTAGTATTTGTATTTAATATAACCCCTTGTGTCCTAAAGAAACGATACTTACTTTCCGGTCGTTCAGTGTAACTTACGGATAGCAGTGCATCCGAATCGGGCAGATTAAAAGCATCAAACTTCACAAGTTGATTTGGATTATCCAATCCGTGTACAAAAAATTTAATGTTACCCGTATTAATATTATCATTTTCCAAAATATTACCATATACGGATGAGATACCTTTAGCTTGAATTCCATGAGATATAGACCCTTTGGGAAATCCTATTTTTTCCCAAGTATCATTTTCCACTTCATTAAATTTAATTATTATCATTCCGTTTTTATC
>CANPYB010000144.1 GCA_947587605.1 Candidatus Gastranaerophilales bacterium | reverse complement strand
ATTTGTCCGACTTGCTTTCCGCTTGTACTTAATATTGAAACTTCTTTTGTCATTTTTCTTTTTCCTTACTTTTTCGGATTAATGTTTCTTTTTCCGGATTTTATACATTCCATTTGACTCTTGACGGTACTACCGTTACCAGTTTACCCTCCGGCCCCGGTACTGAGCCTTTTATGAGTAATAAATTGTTTTCACTGTCTATTCTTACTACCGTAAGTTTTGTTATTGTGACTCTTTCATTACCCATATTCCCTGCCATTCTTTTTCCTTTTATTACTCGGCCGGGTGTTGTTCCTGCACCAATAGAACCGGGTTCTCTGTGATTTTTTGAACCGTGTGCCATTGGTCCTCTTCCAAAGTTCCATCTTTTTACAGTACCTTGGAAGCCTTTTCCGATTGATGTTCCCGTTACATCTACTTTCGTTCCTTCGGTCAATACGCTTAAATCTATTGTTTGACCTACTTGATAGTTTTCGGGATTATCTAATCTGAATTCTTGTAAATGTCTGAAATTTTCTAATCCGTTTTTCTTAAAATGTCCGATTTGCGCTTTTGTTAAATGCTTTTCTTTTGCAGGTACTACGCCTACCTGAATTGCATTATAACCGTCTGAATCTACAGTCTTTACTTGTGTTACTGTTAACGGATTAACTTTTATTACTGTTACGGGAATTGCAAGTCCTTGTTCATTGAATACTTGTGTCATCCCAAGTTTTTCACCTATTACTCCCAGTGTCATATTTCACCTTTCTTTTGTGAGCGCTACGTTATCTGCTTGCTTCGTAGATCACATTCAATTTATTAAGGAGTTCCTCTATTAAATTGTCTGTGTTTAATTTCCTTTTTCCTCGAGCCTGTCGCTCGCTTTGCTCGACTACTCCTTTGAAAATTAAAGTTTTACTTCGATATCTACTCCGGCAGGCAAATCCATCCTTGTGAGTTCTTCTGTTGTTTGTGCCGTCGGATCATAAATATCTATGATTCTTTTGTGTATTCTCATCTCAAAATGCTCTCTTGACTTTTTGTCTACGTGAGGTGAGCGGAGCACACAATATAATCTTCTCTTTGTCGGCAACGGTACGGGGCCTGCAACTCTTGCTTCCGTACGTTTTACTACTTCTACTATTTTGCTTGCCGATATGTCGATTAATTTATGGTCGTATGCTTTCAAACAAACTCTGATTCTTTGCTGCTTGTTTTCGTTCATTTCCACTTCCTTTTATCTTTTGGCTTTTGCCTCAACGGCTTGTATTTTACTTTTGTAAACCATTCTTTCCTGATTTATGCTTTTTACGCAAAATACTTTTGCCCATCTCAGCTTATCTAAATTTATATTAAACATATTTTATCGTCAACAAGTAATTTTTTATTTTTTATTTTTTTCTTAATATTTCTTTATTTTTTTGTAAATTTCTTGACTTTTCTTAAAACACTTACCGACTTTGCTCTATAGTGATACCGGGTCTTTTATTATTAATCTTCCCGCTTCTAATGCCGTTTGCTCCAGCTTTTTATACCTTTGTGCTTCTTCTTCGGTCTTTGAATATTCTATTCCGGCACGCGCCATATCTTTTATTTGGCTTATTAAATCGGCACTTTGTAATATCATTCGGTATATCGTACCTTCATCAGCTTTTTCTCCCGCGGATTTTATTGTCTTTATCCAATTTACTATGCCTGCAGTCGCGGTTTTATTTAGGTATGCCCATAAATATAATATTTCACCCGATGTCTTATTATAATGGCATTGTAAAGATTTTATTCCTTTTTCTGTTTCCGTTGCTCTTACTTTTTCCGTAATTTTTGCCAGTTTGTTAACAATTCCGTTTGTTTGTACTCTGTCCGCGTTACATTCCGATTTAAAATCTGATTTTTTATCCCTTAAACTGATTAATCCTTTCACGGGCTGAGCTATTTTTTCCTGCGCCGTTGCTCTTGCATATTCCTGTTCAGAGCGCGCACATTCGCGTTTTATTCTCTCTAACGGATATTCTTTTTTAAACCTTGAATTTGAATATAAAGCATTTTCTATATTTTCATCAAGATATTTCATAATTTGAGCATATTCTAATTCTTTTTCAAGTTCTTCTCTTTGTCTGTCGAGTTTTGCTTTTGCCTTTTTCCCTTTTTCGTTTCCTTGAGTTTCTGATATCTGAGATTTTAATTTTTCAATATATGTTTGTATGTCTCCGTTTACTTTCTTTTTATATGAATTTACGGTGTTTAAGTAATTTTGCAATACGGATGAGGGTATTGTTTCTCCGTTTTGCATTGCACTCATTAATGATTTGGGGCTGTATCTTCCTGTATCCGATAATATTTTATATACTTTTGACCTTATTGCTTGTAAATATTCAAGTTCTGATTTTATTTCATCTTTTGACCTGTCTGTTTTTTCAAGCCCGTTAATAAATTCTAATATTTCTTCGTAAGAAGAAAAACTTTTTAAATCTTTGCCGAATTGTGCCAAACCTGCATTCAATTGCGATTTTAATTCTTTTTCTATGACTTGGGCTGTTTCGCTTGCCTTATCAAAAATCCCGGTTATATCCGTTTGAGGAGTCAATTCATCTTCTTTCGGATTTGCGGGGGTTGATATGGCACCTGCAAGCAGGGCAAGTGTTTCCGGAGTTATATTATCCAATGCTCCGGATGTTATTAAATCCGTTAATATCAAAGCATTATATCCTCTTACTTTTGAAGATATTTCGCCTTTTGAAGTTACTTGAATTCCGTTTTCACCCCGTTTTATATAGCCGAGCGACTCTAATACTTCAGTTTTTTTCGAGCTGATATCTTTTAGTTCATTTAATTTTTGTTCTCTTTCATTTTTGTCTTTACTGTGAGCATAAAATGTTTGTGAATATATATCGGTTAAAGCGTTTTCATCGGGATTATAATGATAATATCCGGTTAAAAAAGGATAATCGGGATTATACCTGCTTTCAAGCGAGTTGTGCGGCATTGCTTCAAGCGACAAAAATTCTTGTTCATCCTGCATGTTTACGGGCATTGTATATACACAACCCACCTTATCAATGCCACGTCTGCCTGCTCTGCCCGCCATTTGCTTAAACTCGTTTGAAGTTAAAAGTCTGTTTCCGCTTTCATCTTCAATTTCACTGACGGGTTTATGCGAACTTGATATTACTACCGTTTTTGCCGGCATATTTATCCCTGCTGCCAGTGTTTCAGTTGATATAACTACTTTTATAAGTTTCTTTTGGAATAATTCTTCAATCAATTCTTTTTGAGCCGGAATTATACCTGCGTTATGTATTGCATATCCGTGTTTTAGGGCATTTACATTTAACTCGGAGCCTATATATTTTTGCGAAGCATATTTTTTTACTATTTCATCGATTTCTTTTTGTTCAGCCTCGCTTGTCAAAACAGGTGCTTCTTTTTCCAAATATTCAAGCAGTTCTCGTGAGAATTTTCTGCTGAATATAAAGAATATTGCGGGCAGTTGATTTTTATTTTTAAGTTCTTTTACCGCATTGTTAAAGTCGCTTAATGACGGTTTAGCATAAACTGCAGGAGCTTGAGCATTTACATAACCTCTGTTTATACTTCTGCCGAGCATTTTTTCTTCTTTTTCATAATTAAGAGTAGTCAGCCTGTCAAAGATTAAAGGTACGTTTCTCGCTTCTGCGGGGATTGACACTAAATGAACCCCGTTTTCGCTCACGGTATTCATCCAGGATTGTACTTCATCGGGATTTCCTATTGTTGCACTCAATGCTAATACTTGAGTATCTTTCGGAGTCAGCATTATTGATTCTTCCCAAACTGCACCTCTTGAAATATCACCCATATAATGGCATTCATCAAATATTACCGTTCCGAGGTTATCCATTAACGGTGCTTCTTCGCCAAAGCGTTTTGATAATGCCATATTTCTGTATACTTCTGTGGTCATT
>CANPYB010000143.1 GCA_947587605.1 Candidatus Gastranaerophilales bacterium | reverse complement strand
TCAAGGGCGAAAGCCCCATAAAACCTCCCTCCCCAAAGTCTAGTAGCCGCCTTAGTAGGACGGCTTTTTTTTATGCATAATTTTATATTGTATTAATCTATTCTTGAAACGGGAACGGTAACTTTTGCAGGTTTTAAGAAATTAAAGAATTTCTTACCGCCGCCATTTTTAAAGTTTATATGTTCTTCATTTTCCTCTTTTTTGTCCGGATTTTGAAGCTCAACAGCAAACTTAATTAATCTTGGATTCATAAAACTACCCCACCTTTAAACTAACCCTATATATATAAGTATTTTTTTCAAAAAAAATTGCGCGAAGTAAAATTTATGTTAATATATTTTTATGTTTGCAGTTAATTTAATTAAAAATAAACAATGTCCGCTGGATATTCCGGAGCATATTGAAGTAAAACACGGAGATATGGTTATAATACTGACCGAAAAAGGCGAAGAAGTTGTACAGGCTTATAAAGTACCGCCTCAAGTGGAAAGTATATTAATCAGAAAGAAAGTTCCCTCAATACCCTTATTGCGGGTAATGACAGAGGAAGATAAAAAATCTTATGAAGAATTAAAATCATTAGAAGAACAAGGATATAAAGACTGTCTTGAGTTAATAAAACAGCATAATTTGCAAATGAATTTAATCCAATGCAAATACACTTTTGACAGACGAAAAGTTACTTTTTATTATACGGCACCCGAGAGAGTTGATTTTAGAGAACTTTTAAAAGACTTAACAAAAGTATTTAAACGAGTCCGCATAGATTTAAAGCACATAGGAGTAAGAGACGAAACGTCATTATGCTGCGGAAACGGATTATGCGGACGTCCGTTTTGCTGCTGCACATTTAAGCGTCAGTTTGATTCAATAAATATAAAACTTGCACACGATCAAAGTATGCCTATAACCCCGAGTAAAATATCGGGTACTTGCGGAAGATTATTGTGCTGTTTAAATTATGAATATAAAAACTATATAGAAACCGCAAAAGAAATGGTGCCGATTGGCTCGGGAGTTATGACTGCAGAAGGTGTAGGCAGAGTCTGCGGATTAAATATTCTTACAAAAAACGTTTCAGTTAAATTAGCTGACGGAAAAATAAAAGAATTTCCCTCGGATGAAGTGGAAATGATAGATACAGACGTAAATATCGAAATAGATGTTAACAATGCGGGTTACAAATACTCATCAATGCAGCAAATAACTGATGAGAATATAGATATTAAACAATACGAAGATGATAAAAACAGTTCTACGGGGAACATTTAACGGGTAAAGTTATTATAAATTCCGTAAATCCGTCTTTACTTTTTACCGAAATATCACCGCCGTGCGCCATTATTATTTGTCTTGATAAATATAAACCTAACCCCGTTCCTAACTTTTTAAACTTAGACTGCCCCGTATAATACTTATGGAAAATTAAATCCAAGTCTTCCTCCGAAATTCCGCAGCCTTTATTTTTTACCGAAATTTTAACATTTTTATCACCGGATATTGCCGATATATCAATAACGGAATTAGCACTGCCGAATGATACTGCATTTTGTATAAGATTTTTTATTACTCTTTTTATTTGAAAATTATCAAATGTAATTATAATCGGATTTTCATCATTAACATTTGACAATATTTCAAGTTTGGAATTTGAAGCGATAGGCTGCATTTCGTTAATTATAGAATTTAAAAACGCACTTAAATTATTTTCACTAAGATTTAGTTTTAATTTATCCTGCTCTAATTTATACACCTCAAGCATATTTTCAATAAGCTCTTTTAATTCAAGATTAGAAGATTTCATAAGCTCCAAAACTTGGCATTGTTTATCGTTTAAATCACCGAAACGACCCTCAAGCAGATAATTTAAAGAGTTTAACTCGGCAATAACAGGTACTTTCATATCATGAGTTAAAGTTGCGGCAAATTCTTCTTTAACAGAGCGCAATTGTTTTTCTTGATTTAATACTTCTTCTAAAGACAAATTTTTCTTAGATAAAGTTGACTGGTATTCTTTTATCATCATTTCGCGGTCATAAATAGTTTCTATTAATCTGTTTATTGAATTTTCAAGCAACTTATCATTTAAATCCGAACAGCGGACATTAATATCACCATATCTCAGCCTTTTAAGCGCAAGTAAAATCTTGGCGAAATCAGAACAGGACTTCTTATATTTTTTATATAAATTTATGAAAAAACAAAGTCCTGCCGTTAATAAAACTGTTAAGACAGATATTATAAAATATAAAATCATAAAAAAAATTATAACATAAAGACGGGGAAAAAATTTCCCCGTCTTTAATTATTATATGCTAATTTATTTAACCATTTGGTTCATTACTTCTTCGGCGAAATTATCTTGTCTTTTTTCAAGACCTTCACCTAAAGTCCAGCGAACAAATGCTTTAATTTCCAATTTGCCTGCAATATGCTGTTCAACTGTTTGATCCGGATTTTTAACAAACGGCTGTTCAAGCAGACATTTTTGAGCCATAAGTTTATTAACTCTGCCCTCAACAATTTTAGCTCTGATATTTTCGGGTTTTTTAGCTAAATCTTCTTTACCCATTTCAATTCTTGTTTCTTCATCAATAACCTCTTGCGGGATTTGATTTCTTGAAACAAATTCGGGAGCAGAAGAAGCTATATGAAGTGCTATATCTTTTAAAAGAACTTCATCTTGAGCAGAAGCAGAAATTAAAACACCAATTTTGCCGTTGTGAACATAAGTTGCAAGATTTCCGTTTAATATTTCAAATCTTCTAATGCTTATTTTTTCACCGATTGTAGCAATTTTATCTTTAACGGCGTCTTCAATCTTCATATTGCATACAGAGCAAAAAGAAGAATTTAAAGCATCCATATCTTTAGGTTGAGTTAAAACAATATGTTTAGCTAAACCGTTAACAAATGTTTTAAAATCATCATTTTTAGCAACGAAATCAGTTTCGCAGTTAACTTCAACAATAGCGCCCGTACCATTTTCAATATATGTAGCAACTAAACCTTCAGCGGCAATACGGTTTTGTTTCTTTTCAGCAGAAGCAATACCCTTTTGTCTTAAGAATTCCATTGCTTTTTCAATATCACCATCGCATTGTTCAAGAGCCTTTTTAGAGTCCATAAAGCCTGCGCCTGTTTTTTCTCTAAGGTCTTTTACCATTGCAGCTGTTATTTCCATAATTTGTATCCTTTCAATATTATTCTTCAACAGAAGCTGTTTCTTGAACTTCAGCTTCGATTGTTTCAGCTTCAGCCTTAACTTCTTCTTCAACGCCTGCGTCTTCAGCTTTTACGGACTGAATTTTTGACATCTGATTTGCTTTGTTTTCTCTTAATTGTTTACCCTCTAAAACAGCATCAGCCAATTTAGAACAAACTAATTTTATTGCTCTGATTGCGTCATCGTTGCCGGGAATAATGTAATCAATACCATCGGGGTCTGCGTTAGTATCTGCAAGACATACAACAGGTATATTTAATTTATTAGCTTCCGCAATGGCAATAGCTTCTTTTTTCTGGTCAATAATAACAAGTAAATCGGGCATTCCTCTCATTTCCTTGATACCGCCCAATGTTTTTGTTAATTTTGATAATTTTCTCATCATTTGAGCAATTTCTTTTTTAGGTAATTTTTCCATTTGACCGGAATTTGAGAAGTCTTCAATTTCTCTTAATTTATTAACTCTGCCTCTTATTGTTTCAAAGTTAGTGAGCATACCGCCCAGCCATCTTCTGTTAACATAATAAGCTCCTGCTCTTGCAGCTTCTTCTGCAACAACATCTACTGCCTGTTTTTTTGTTCCGACAAAAACAACATTTTTGCCTCTTGCAGCACAATCCCTAACTGCAGCATAAGCCTCGTCTAATTTTTCCGATGTTTTTCTTAAATCTAAAACATAAATTCCGTTTCTTGCTCCGTAAATATACGGTTTCATTTTTGGGTTCCATCT
>CANPYB010000142.1 GCA_947587605.1 Candidatus Gastranaerophilales bacterium | reverse complement strand
AACTATACCTTTATTTAAAGATGATTTCCCAATCATTTTAATCTGTTTTCCCTGTCAATTTTTAAATTTGAAGCACGTTCATACAATTCGCATGTATCAATTCCGTATTGTCTGTAGCACTCAAAAACGAAATCACATATTACATATACGTACTGAGGGATTTTTTCTCTGTGTTCTTTAAACCAGTTATCCTCTATATCAAAAGCTACGTTAGTTATGCCTGCCTCATAAGTCTTTTTCAGCCAGTTTTTTACTTCAGACAAACTGTCATTAACTCCCGGAATTAAAACAAATTTAGTTCTTATAAGTCCGTTTTTGGTTTTTGCATACCTCGCAAGATTTTTCCAAACCTGTTCACAGCATGGAACCTGCTTTATTTTTTGATAAACTTCAGGTGTTCCCGAATCAACGGAAGTAATTAATGTAATTTTCCCTAATTTTAAGCCTTTTTCAATAGCTGATGAATATTTAATACCGTCAGAGTGTATTCTTATATTGTAAACATCATAATCAAGGAGTAAATATACAAGTTCTTCAAACTCTTTTAAAATAGTAGGCTCACCGCCGCCAAAGGTAATTGTTGCATTTTTTGATAAGACCTTTTTGTCAATCATATCCTTGATTACGGGATATATATTGTATGTTTTATTAGCATTAAAGAATTTTTTATCTTTTTCCGTATAACAGTATATGCAATTACAATTACAATGAGTAAAATGCCCTATTAAAACTTCATCTATATAATTATCGCTGTTCCATTCGTTTTCTTTTAAATAATAACAGCCCGTACATTTTTCCGGAACAATACCGTTTTTAATATTTTCTCTCATAATTTTGCGATTGGCAAAAAGTTCATCCCAATTAATAAGCTCGCCATGATAATTATTAATCTGAGTAATATTCCCGCCACCCGGGTGCGAACTGATACAACAGATTTGAACCGATGT
Source organism: Candidatus Gastranaerophilales bacterium (assembly GCA_947587605.1). GTDB lineage: Bacteria > Cyanobacteriota > Vampirovibrionia > Gastranaerophilales > Gastranaerophilaceae > Avigastranaerophilus. The sequence goes on along the minus strand of CANPYB010000142.1, from coordinate 3,033 downwards.
AGAAAAAAATGTTATACCGTGCTCAAGATGAATACAACTTATATATTTCAAAACAATACCTATAATTCAATCTTATCAATGTAAATATTATATCATTAACAACAAAACAAATACAATAAAAATAGTAATTCTTAGTATTCTTGACTATAAAATTTCATGATGATAACTTAATAATAGGAATATGGGATTTTAAATGAAATATCTAAGTTGCAGATATATAGAACACGGCATGGATTTTGAGCATACAAGACTTGAAACTTGTTGTTTTACCTGTCATAGCGGCGGCGGACAGATAACATTAAAAAACGAATATGCCGGTGAGCAAATTAACTGGCAGGAGCTTTTTGATAAAAAAAGAAAATACAGAGAAGAACACAGAAAAGGAAACTTAACACCTAATTGCAAAGGCTGCGTATTCCTTGAAGAAAAAGATTGGGATGAAGAAGATTATATTAATTTTCTTCAATTTAATTACTGGATAGCTTGCAACAGTAAATGTACATATTGCTATGAAGTGCAAAACAAAAAATTATTCGAAAAAATAAAACCATATGACGCAGTTCCCGTAGTCAGAAAAATGCTTGAGGAAAAAATATTGCGCCCCGGAGGAGAAGTATCATTCGGAGGTGGTGAACCTACTATTGCACCTGAATTTGAAGACCTAATTAATCTTTTAACTCAATACGGATTTAGGAATATGCGCATTCATTCTTCGGGAATAAAATATTCTCCCGCTATAGCCAAAGCCATTGAAAAAGGTGTTCTTAATGTTGTAATTTCAATTGACTCGGGTTGTGAGAAAACTTATAAAAAAATTAAAAGAGTTAACGCATATAAAAAAGTTATTGAAAATATGAGAAAATATGCGCAGGCAAATACCGATAAATTCGGGCTTATGACCTCAAAATATATCATAATCCCCGATGTTAACGATAACAGAAAAGAAATTGATTTATGGATTGATTCCGTTGTAAAATGCGGCGGTAAATGGCTTGCCCTTGATATTGAAGATGTTTGGTATAAGGTTAATCGTTCTACAATATCAACATATTACCTTGATTTAGTAAATTACGTTATAGATAAAGCCGGCTCTTTAGGAATGAAAGTAGAATTATATGACAGGGCAAGAGGATTAAAAGAGGGGAAAAATCAACTTTAAATGTAAACTCTTTATAATAAAATAGCAATTTTTTGTAATGTTATTTTTTTATATAAGAGAAGGTATAGTATTGCTATGTTAAAAATAGAAAATATTAATAATAATTATTATAATGCAGGTAAAAGATTATCAGTAAAGACTTCGCCTGCAATAACTTCGTCAAAAACAAGCATACCTTCGGATTTAAAGAGAGTAACAGGTCAAAACATACTTGCATACTATCCTTCATTTGGAGCGGAGAAAGACAAAACTTCCGTTTCAAAAAAACAGCAAATTAACACTATTAAGTCTAAAATTGACCGCAATACTCAAATTTTATTAAACCGTCTTGAACAAAAGGGAATAACTGAAAATAACAGTTCAAATGACGGTTCAACCGTTCTTGACAATCTGTACAAAATAGCGACAGAGCCAAGAATAAGCGGATTATCAACAAAACAAATACTGACAGAAGTTATACAGGCATTAGATAATCCTTATTCCATAACTCAAAAGTTCGGCGATATCCCATCTAACGTAGCACAGGAAATTTCACAGGAAACAGGAAAAGAATTTCCCGCTCAAGCATTAAATGTTGTTTCTTCCTCATGCGTAGTTGCAAGTATGGAATTTAACCTTGCACAAAAAATGCCTGCAGAATTTGTAAGATTTGCTCAAGGTCTAAGCGGAAAAAATTATTGTGTTGATAAAAATATAAAAATGTCAGCAATTGACAGCAATTACGCTTCGGGATTGTGGAAACTAAAATCATTCAACAGTGAACATAAAATTGATAATTGGGATAACGTAACAGTAAGAATAAAGCCGGACAGAAGTGCAATAGTCAGAGCAAGAGTCCAAACCTCATACAGAGATAAAGGTGAACGCTCCTGCGTAGACGTATTAATACAGTCTGCTTTATTAAATTTAGGTTCGCAAAATACTTATGATGCGTTGACTGATGAAAGAGCAGGTATTTTTAATCAAGATAAAAACGGCTTAACTGATTTTGAAAAAACTTTTGTGGAAACAATCGTATTTGAAAAGCCTAAAATTTCGGTTGTTTATCAAAATATAGATGAAAACGGTTATCTGACGGGATATAACGCAGAACCTAACGAAACAAAAGAACATATATTAAAATCTTTAAGTTTAGGTCAAAATGTCATTGTCGGATATACTCATCTGGATGAAGATAAAAAAGTAAACGGCGGGCATGAAATAACAATTGTTGATTACGAAAAAGATGCTGACGGAACAGAATATTTTGTATGCAATGATACTGATGATAATTTAGATAAATCAGTCAGATATAAAGTAAATGATTTATTACCGTTAATACATCATGCAGGTATTTCAAAAGAAGCGCTCGGAAAAGATGATATTATTTGCGAGCCATGGAGAGAAATTATTACTGAATTTCAAAAAATGCTCGCAGCTGAAAAAGCAGGAGCTTAATTAATTTTTTTAATAATAAATAAAAAAGGGAAATGAAAAACATTTCCCTTTTTCTATATTATCGGTTTATATTAACCTCTATAATTTAAACCCCCTTTTTTATTTCCGCCGCCCAATTTGGAAATAACAAATGATGTTAATTTACCAATTGATGATGCAGGTTGTGTAGAACTGATTACGGAAGCACTCGGATTATCTAATCCCGGCATAATTTCGGGTTCGAAATCTTCTTCGGGTTCTTCATCACCACATCCGGGTTCTTCTTGAACAGGAGGCTGCGCCGAAGGTGTATCAACATCGGGATCTTGAGGAGGTGTATCTTCCGAAGTTCCGGGCGTTGAGCCTGTATTACCACCTGTTGCACCACCCGGTATTGCCGGAGGAGTTTCCGGGGTAAAATTTTCTTCGGGAGCATCTTCACATCCCGAGTCATCAGG
>CANPYB010000141.1 GCA_947587605.1 Candidatus Gastranaerophilales bacterium | reverse complement strand
CAGAGCAAAAGCTGCAGGTCTGCCAAACGATAATATTAAAAGAGCAATAGAAAAAGGTTCGGGAGCAGGCGGTGCAGATAATGTTGAAGAATTAACCTATGAGGGCTACGGTGCAGGCGGAACAGCAATATTTATCGAAGCAATGACAGATAACCGCAACCGAACGGCAGGAGATATCAGAAGCTATTTTTCAAAATTCGGCGGAAATCTCGGCGAAACAGGCTGTGTAGGCTGGATGTTTAAACAGGTTGGTTCTATTGAATTTCCAAAAGAAGATACGGATTTTGATAAATTATTTGAAGCCGCTATTGAAGCAAATGCTCAAGATGTTGTTGAAGAAGATGAAGTATATAAGGTAATAACTTCTCCCGAGGATTTCCAAACTTGCGTTGAAACACTCGAAAAAAACGGTTTTAAAGGAACATCGGCAGAGCTTACAAGAATTGCCGAAAACTCAATTGAAGTAACAGATGAAAAAACGGCAACAAATATTCTCAGATTAATGGAAAAACTTGAAGAACACGATGATATTCAAAATGTGTATTCAAACTTTGATATATCTGATGAATTAATGGAAAAAATAGATATATAAAATATTAGGCTCTATTATTGGCGTATTTTATAAACCCGGAGGGTATAACTTCCAAAAATGAACATGGAATAATGGAGTTGGTACATTATATTTAGAACATAGATATAAAATCAAAATTATAAAGAAAATTCCAAACAAAACTGCTACTACCGATAAGACGGTTCTATCTTTTTCGGTAAATTTTGAAAAAGGTTCGCTGTAATCAGACAAGTTTAATTTTGGATAAAAATCTTTATATTCCTGTGTTTGTATATTTTTTTGCGGATTTAGTGAACGAATTTTTTGTAATTCACTATAATCAAGGAATTTACCGCCGCAATTATAACATTCATCAATTTGAATTACTTTATTAGGACTTGTATAATTTTTTACCATTGCAGTTCCGCAAACGGGGCAAATTTTTGTTTCTGTTTCATCAATATGTTTAAATTTTTTATTTTTAAATAATTCTTCTAAGGGTGCTATGTCTTCATGAAGCTCATCAAATGCTTTTAATTCTCTGTTATCAAAATATATACCACCGCAGCCTTTGGTACAAACATCTAAATTTATACCTAATGATGGCATAAATATCTTTTCCATTTCACAACCGCAAGCAGGACAATTAATTATTTCATTATTATCTGCCATATTTTTCCCTTTCGATTATCTGATTTTATTATACTACTTCTTTAAATATATATTAAGTATTTAACATAGTATTCAAATGTTTATATAATTATTAAGTAAATAATACGGAGGTAAGAAAATGGAAGAGAAAAATACAATCGAAAATAATTCCGGACAAGGTGCAAAATGTAAAGTTCCCGATGCCGTTGCAAAAAGGTTTAACTGGGGTGCATGTTACTTTGCTCTAATTTGGGGATTATTTAATAAAACAATAAAACCTTATATTATATACATGTTGTTTGCTGTAATATATGCTATATTATATTTGCAATTAAGTAAAAATCCAGATTCATTATTATCAACTATTATGCTAATATTAGGGTGTTTTGCGGGGGTATTTTTCTTTATATATTTTGGCATAAAAGGAAATACATGGGCATGGCAAAATAAACGTTGGAAAAGTATTGAACACTTCCACTCCGTACAAAAACGCTGGGCTGCAGCTGTTGCAATTCTTATTGTTATATCCTTTCTTGCTTCAATGTCTCTTCCTACAATGTATAGTTCCTTTGATAAAGTCAAACAGGCACATCCGACAAAAATGATTGTATACAATACTGCAAAGGGGCTATATTCCGGTGCTGAAATGAATAAAAGCTACACCTACTATGATTCCGAAACTCTTGCAAAATTGTTTGAAATGGGTGCACCTAATTCAAAAAGAACAGGAAATATTGTTGAATATGACGGTTATCAATTAATATTTACAGGTGACGGTTCTTGCACAGAATTAAATAATTGTTATGTAAATATACAAAACAACAACGATACAATAACTTTAAGAATTATAAACGTAAATAATAAAGTTGGTATAACCCGTCAAGACCTTGAGAAATATTTTAACGCAAAATAGTAAAATATTAACAAAAAGTCCCCGAGTATTCGCGGGGACTTTTGCACCTCTATAGAGATAAATTAAATTATTGTTCCTGGCATCCGAAAGCGATTGTAACTTTTTCTTTCGGGTTAACCGAAGAAACTTTCATACCGTTAGGATCAACAAGGTAGCTGATTTCATCGCCGGTATACTGGAATAATCCCATAGTACCTGATAAAGCAGTTCTTGTTAAATCAACAGGAGCAGTAACAATAGCTTTACCTACGTCAACATAGCTTCTTCCCGCAGCTTTGAATTGACCTTGGAATATTTCGCCGGTACCTACACCAACGCCCGAAACAACTTGTTCAACGGCATTAGAAGCACTAACTATTGCACCGCCGACTGTTCTACCTACATCACCTAACAAACCGCCGACCCATGTGAACGGGAATTCAACAACTCTTGCAACAACATTCGGTTTTTTAATTCTGTTTACTTGAGCTGTTAAGATTTGATTAGGTAATTGAGCCTTACATTTACCGTTTTTAATAGTTTCAAACGATAATTTTAAAGCACCCTGGCAATTTTTTGTAGGTCTTACTACTTCAAGAACTTTACCGTATACTTTAGAACCTGCAGGGAATTCAACGCCGTCAATAGTTACGGAATCTATAGTTATTGCAGAAAATCTGTCGCCGATATTAGCTGATTTTGCACTTATTTCATCACTGAAAGATAATTGCAATGTAGGAATAGTAACTACTTCTTCATTTTGATAGAATGCTTTTTTCGGAGCACAACCGCAGTCTGAAGCAACTTTATCGTCTTTACTGTAGCCTAAAGCAACTCTGACATTTTCTAACATCGAAGCAACTTCCGCACGGCTTGCATCTCTGTTTGGAGATATTGTATTTGCATTCGGAAAATCTGATATTCCGCCCGATTCAAGCACTTTAGCAACGGGAACTTTAGCCCAGCCGGGTACTGTGTTTCCGTCACAGTATTGGCTTAATACTTCATCGGCTTTGCAATCATCCATAGGACAGTTTATACCTTTTGCCATTATAGCAAACGCTTCTGCTCTTGATATAGGCTGATTGGGCTTAAACATATTATTCGGATAGCCTGCCATTATACCGTTAGAAACTGCTTTAGCTATTGTTTTATTAGCCCAGTGTGATTGAGGAACATCGCTGAACATATTATTCGGACAAGTTACGTTATCATCAAGATTAAAACCTTTAACTACCATAGTAGCCATTTCTGCTCTTGAAACAGGCAGATTAGGTTTAAATGTTCTGTCGGGATATCCTGCTAATATATTGTTATCCGTTAATGTGTTGATGTCACAGCTGGCCCAATAGCCGTCAGGTACATCTTCATAAGCACTGACAATCGGTGCAGCACCGCCTGTTGAAGCAGAATATTCAAAAGGTTCTAAAGAACGGTGCATTACATCCATACTTGTATTTGTGTGGATTTGAACAGGGCAGCCTGCTCCGTCTATATGCATAGGATTTCTGTCAACAGGAATACCGTTTAAATAAGGTGCATCATCTAAGCAAGGCATAGGTGCAGCAGCTCCTGTCATAGAACCGTCTTGGCAGCCGCAGCTGCTTGCGGGCATTCCGTCAGCTACAGGTATTCCGCTAAATCCTGTTCTTGAATCGTCACCTAAAAATATACCGTTATTTCTTTCGCCGACAACTTGATTGTGTCCGTATATAGCATTAGGATATGCATATACTTGTTGTTCAAATTTCTTACCGCCGATTGTATTAGGACATACCGCACAGGTCGGGTTTGACGGTGCGGGACATTCTGCTATAGGCGGGCAGACGTTGCAATCGTCTGATATTTTATTGCAAGAGTCACAGCTCTTTTTTTCTTCGCACGGAAGTGCTGTTGTTTT
>CANPYB010000140.1 GCA_947587605.1 Candidatus Gastranaerophilales bacterium | reverse complement strand
ACGGGCGTGTTATTAAGATATTTTCAGATTTTTATTATGTTGAAACCGATTTTGGGATTGTTGAATGCAAAATTAAATCTGTTTTGAAAAAGCAAAAAGAGGAAGTTTATACGGGTGATTTTGTTTGGCTTGAACAGTTCGATAAAAATTCAATGCAGGCATTTATTTCAAAAACAATAAACCGTACTGTTGTAATTACAAGACCGAAAGCTGCTAATGTAAGTCAAGTAATAATAGTTTCGGCGCTTAAAGAGCCCGATTTGAATTTTGAACAGCTGAACAGGTATATTGCTCACTGTGAGTACCATAAAATTAAAACCGTTTTATGTTTCAATAAAGAAGATATTGATGATACCGATAATTTAAAAGATGAAGTAACAAATATATATGCGCCTTTGGGTTACGACATTATTTTTACTTCGGCATTAAAAAAGACGGGAATTGATGAGTTAAAGCCTGTTTTAAAGTATAATACATCAATGCTTTGCGGGGCATCGGGGGTCGGTAAATCTTCTTTAATTAACGCATTATTAAATGACAAAATGCTTCGGACTCTGCCCGTAAGTGAGAAAACAAAAAGGGGCGTGCATACTACTCGTCATTGTGAGTTAATAAAATTGTTTGACGAGTCTTATATTGTTGATACCCCGGGGTTTTCTAATTTAAAATTTGATTTTTTACTTCCCGTTGAAATTCAAAAATTATTTGTTGAATTTAACGGCATTAAAGAAGAGTGCAAATATAAAAACTGTCTGCATATATCAGAAGACGGATGCTGCGCAAAAAGTGTTATTAAATCCATGAAACCGAGCAGGTTTGACAGTTATAAAAAGTTTGTTGAGGAAGCTAAAGAATATCAAGAAAAAATTTCTAAAATTTCCGTTAAAAAAGAAGCAAATGTTAAGTATAATAAAAATAAAATAATAACTAAAATTTCACACAAAAAAAGAAATTTATCGAGGAAAACTATCAATCAAAATATTACAACGGAAGATTAAAATGGATACATATATAAAAAATAAATTTAACAAGTATAGAAAAATTGTTGATGAGCATTTAGATAAATATATTGAAGTTGTATATCCCGAGAGTATATATGAATCCATGCGCTATTCATTGCTTGCGGGCGGAAAAAGGTTAAGACCCGTTATAGCAATTGAAGCGGCACGTATTTTCGGAGCTCCGACAGAAAATATAATACCTGCTGCTTGTGCAATAGAAATGCTCCATTGCCAGAGTCTTATTCATGATGATTTACCCTGCATGGATAATGATGATTACAGGCGGGGCAAGTTATCAAATCATAAAGTTTTTGGCGAGGCTGTTGCTACTCTTGCGGGGGACGCTTTTTTAAGCTATGCTCCGAAACTTATTATTGATAAAACGCCTAAATCTGTTTCATCCGATAAGGTTTTAAATGTATTAAATGAATTTTTTATTGCGGCAGGTGTTGACGGGATTATTTCAGGTCAGATTGTTGATATAGACTCTGAAAAGAAAAAAATATCACCTCAAACTTTAGAGTTTATATATGAATATAAAACCGCAAAATTGTTTAAGCTCGCTTTGCGTTCCGGGGCAATAATTGCGGGCGCTGATGAAAATTCTTTAAATACTTTAACTTCTTTTGCTCAATATTACGGGCATGCGTTTCAAATATATGATGATATTTTAGACGTTACCTCCACTTTGCAGGAATTAGGTAAAACTCCCGGTAAAGACGCTGATGTACAAAAATCAACTTATGTTTCCATGTACGGACTTGAGGAGGCAAAAAATAAAGCACTGTTCCTTTGCTCACAGGCTTGTGATATACTAAAATCTGATAATATTAATTCGGATATTTTATTTGGGATTGTATCCGATATTGTTGAGGGATTGAAAAAATGATGTTAAATACAAGCTATGAAATAATAATTAACGGGATAGAATCTGCTATTATTGCTCAGTTATTAAAATTTATCGGGCATGTTATAACAAAAAAGAAAGTTGATTTTCAAGTTCTCGCAACAACGGGAGGTATGCCAAGCGCTCATACTGCAGGTGTGGTTGCACTTTCTACTACAGTTGGGTTTATATGCGGGTTTGATTCTGTTGAATTCGCTATTGCACTCGGTTACGCGCTCGTTGTTATGTATGACGCGGCAGGTTTAAGACGTTCAACAGGAAAAATTGCGGCATGCTTGAATAAAATCAGAGATGATTTTTATGTCCACGGGCAAATGCCTGCAGAGCGTTTAAAAGAACTTTTGGGGCATACACCTTTTGAGGTTTTTGTCGGTGCGCTTCTTGGTATTTTTATGGCTTACGTTAATCATTTTTATTTATTTCAGTAGATAGATGAAAGATTTTGATTTATATAATAATTTAATAGAACCTGTTTTAGTTTTTGATAATGACATTATTGTTTTCAAAAATAAAAGTTTTATGTTGAAATTCCCTTATTTTACTAATTTAGACAGGTTTAAAAAACATTTTAATTTTAATTTATGTTTTCTTTCTTCGGACAATCTCGTAAATATTACTCCGCTTGATATTTTACTGAAATCAAAAGAGAATTTTCATACAGTTTGCTCTTATCAAAAAAATAACGGTGAATATATATATTATTATATACATTCATTTTATTCGGGTTCTTTCAAAATTATAATGTTTAATGATATTACGGCTGAGAATTCACTTGATACATATAAATCGGATTATTTAAAATTGGAAAAAGAGTTGTCGCAGGTTAGTGAAAATTCAAAGAAATTTTCTAAACTTCAAGAACATGCTCAAGCCCAAGTTTTAAAAATGGGAATAATTAACAGAATTTCGCTTTTAATAAGAGAATCTAACGATATTGAAAATATTATATCTTTTGTTTTATCTGAAATACACACCTTAACGGGGGCGTTTAAAACCTATTATTCGTGCAAAGTTAAAGACGGATTTAAAATTAAATATTCTCTGCCGGGTGATGACAAATCGGATACAATTCATAACTATGAAAACATTGTAATTGAAACATTAAGAAATAAAGAAATCAGTGTGGCTTCGTGTCTGAGAGAGTCTTTAAACTCCGAGACTGTTCTTCCCAAAGGTGTAACCAGAGTAATAGTTCCGGTGTATAACAAAAATAATCTTTTGGGAATTATTGTAATATTAACAAAACACAGGTTTTTACTCGAGGAAAATAAAGAAATACTGCAGTCTGTTTCGGTTCAATTGTCGGAATCAATTATTCAATCGGGATTAATAGAGCAGTTAAATAAAAAGAATAATAAACTTCAAAAAACTTTAAATGAGTTAAAAGAAGCTCAAGTTCAGCTTATAAATACGGAGAAAATGGCTTCGGTCGGACAGCTTGTTTCGGGAGTTGCCCATGAAATTAACACTCCGCTTGCTTCAATCAGCTCAAATAACTCTTTAATCTCAAAATTAATTTCAAATAAACAGGAATTAACTAAGGAACAGTATGAAATGCTTTCCGAATTAAATGAAATTAATATAGAAGCGTCAAAAAGAATATATAACATAGTAAAATCGTTAAAAAGATTTGTTCGGCTTGATGAAGCACAGCTTCAAGAGGCTGATATTAACTCGGAACTTGATTTAACTTTAAAAATTATGGCTCACGAACTAAAAAATAATATAAAAGTGATGAAAAATTATTCTGAGCTTCCTTCGGTCATGTGCAGGGTTAATATGCTAAATCAAGTATTTATGAATTTACTGATTAATGCCTGTCACAGTATAAACGAAAAGGGTGAAAACGGGCAAATAACAATAACTACATTGTTAAAAGGTAATAATGTATTAATTAAAATTAAAGATAACGGAATGGGAATAAAAGAGGATGTCCAAAAAAAGATATTTAATGCAGGTTTTACGACAAAAAGACCCGAAGTGGGTACGGGGCTCGGGTTGGCTATTTCAAAAAAAATTATTGAACTCCATAAAGGGAGCATATCTTATACAACAAAACTAAATGAGGGCAGTGAATTTACGGTATCTGTTC
>CANPYB010000139.1 GCA_947587605.1 Candidatus Gastranaerophilales bacterium | reverse complement strand
CTGTTGACACGGGTTCAAATCCCGTTACCGCCGTTTCTTTTTCCCTTTGATTATACCGCTTTCAGCTATTTTTAATTTCTTTTATGTCCAATTTTTGTCCATTGCAGATTTTTTAAAATTAATAATTTATATTTTGAGCGGATAATATAAAATCATTAACCCTTTTGAGCAAACACTTTCATCAAGGCTTTGAATTGTCCTGCCTGTTCTATCTTCATGCCCGCCGGCTGTTAAATATTTGAATAAAATTTAATAATTTTTAACAATTAAATCAATTTTAACAATTTTTTTTATTAACTGACTTAGTTAAGAAAAAGAAAGGAAAAAATTATGAATATACCAAAATTAAATTCTTTTAATCCCAACTTTGGAAAAGTAAGAGAAAGTGCAGCTACACTTGCGAAAGAAAATGTAAAGTCAGATCCCAGAAAATTAGACTTTGTTAATAGATTAATAAAAGGGCAGGAAAATAATGATTACTTTGATATAACAGGTAAACAGCAGGACACTTTAACAATTTATACTGTTGTAAGCAGAGATCCGCATCGAGCATATAATCCGGAATCATTTTATTGTTTAGATGATGCATGTTATAGGGCACAATTCAGAAAAGCACAAGCTGTTCAATCAGAAATGCCCTGTTAAAATATGAATTAAAATTGTTTTAAAAATCCTCATTTTTTAATCAAAAAATACTATTAAATACAAGATTTAAAAAATTTTGAGATATAAATTAATAATTTATATTTTGAGCGGATAATATAAAATCATTAACCCATTTTGAGCAAACACTTTCATCAAGACTTTGCATTGTTCCGCCTGCTCTATCTTCATGCCCGCCGGCAGTTAAATCTTTATTATAATGAACTCTGTTATATTCAATGATTTTCATTGCATAGTCTTTATTTGAATGGATACTGATTCTATAACGGCCTGTTTTATAATCGGGATAAAATACAGCGACTGCTACAACCTCTTGCATATTTTTTAATTGTTCATCATTTATAAATTCGTCTGAAGATTTATGAGCAAGCACTCTCAACCTAAAATCTCTTAATATTTTACTTGTAATGGAATTATCCCCGCCAATTTCACGCCATTGCTCATCATTAGGTTTTATTACTGCATAAGCAAATTTTTTATTATCTGAAATATGAATATTGTTAAATAAATTTTGCCTAAAATTTTGTTCTTTTTCATTCAGCTGAGCCAAAACATCAAGATGTGATATAATTTCAGCTTGATTATCATCAGGAATTTGAGATGAAACCATTTCAAAAACTTCATCTGCATTTTTATCATTAATAAGTTTTGGAGTCTTAACTATTTTTCCGTTTTGAATATTAATTAAATTAGCCTTATTCATATCATCGACCATAGCACAAAATGCGGAATTAATTTGGGAAGTTGATGGGTGAATATTTAAAGCCTTAAAAAATCTTACTAAAATAGAAGCAGCCGAGCGTGCCGTAGTATCAATATATCCGTTTTTTATGCTATTCAATTGCGGCTCTTTTTTATATGATTTATTAATTATATTTGAGTCTGATATAGGATTTTCCGGATAATGGTGATCAATACAAAAAATATCAGCAGGAAGAAAAGAATGTAAATACTTAACGGCTCTGCCTCTAATTCTTGTCAATTCGCTAAAATCAATGCAAAGTGCTCTTTGAGCTTTATTCTTTGGTGCAGGTGATTTTGAAAGATCAACTATATCATACTTTTTTTCATCAAACCCGTAATTTTCTTTGGCATTATTACATAAAATTCTCGGTTTAACCCCGTTTGCTTTAAGATAATCATACATTATTTTTGCGCTGTTAAAAGAGTCTTCATCCGTAGCTATATGACAAAAAATATCTACACTGTCAGATGATAACAATCGTTTATTGAAATACTCGGCTTGAGCTTTTGGCATTTTATTTGCGGTAAAACTCATTTTTGAATTAATGTTTTCGACTTTCATACAATAATTTTAGTATAAAAATCAATACAATGATATTATTTTTTGTATTGCATTATTTGCCAGATTATAAATTTCATCGAGTTGTGATTTTTCAAAGGGTTCGCCCTCTGCCGTTGTCTGGAATTCAATTATTTTCCCTGATTTTGTCATAACAACATTAGAATCAACCTGTGCGTGTGAGTCCTCAGAATAATCTAAATCCAATTTAATTTCCCCGTCTATAATGCCGACAGATACTGCCGCAATAGGTTCAATAATCGGATTTTCAGTTAGTAACCCTTGCTCAATAAGTTTATTAAACGCAATATTCATTGCAACGAACCCGCCGCAAATTGAAGCACATCTTGTTCCACCGTCTGCTTGAATAACATCCGCGTCAATTGTAACAGTTCTGTCACCGAGCTTAGTTAAATCAACACAAGAACGCAGACTTCTGCCTATTAATCTCTGAATTTCCTGCGTTCTGCCTGAAATTTTTGTTCTTTCCCGCTGGCACCTAGTATGCGTAGCAGAGGGCAGAAGTGAATATTCAGCCGTTACCCAGCCTCTCGGGTCATCTTTTTCCATCCATTTAGGTTTTCCATCTTCAACAGAAGCCGTTACTATAACTTTAGTATCGCCAAACTCTACTAAAACGGAACCCAATGCGTGGCAGGTGTAGTCTTTTGTAAGTTTTATGGTTCTTAACTCATTATTTTTTCTGTTATTTAATCTTTCGCTCATATTCACATCCTCTAATTATAAGTTTATCATACTAAAAAAGTACCGATAATTATATATCGGTACTTTATATTAAAATCAATAAACTATATAATGACCTCAAATGATTTAATTTGAGAATTAATATTAGGATTATTGAAAGCAACATCATTTAGACGAACTTTCGATTTTATAATCTTTTTAATTACACTTTTTTTAGAAATACCACTAAAATAATCAACTTTTTTTGATTCTCTTTTTCCCGGAATATCTACAGGTCCATCAATAAATGTTTCTGTGGTTTCTAATTCATAATTCTTTTTACCTTTTATATCAATTCTTTGAGAAACAAAAGAATCCCACATACCTGATCTATAAACAGTGTGTGTAAATAGCAACGACTTGGGAGCTTTAGGCAAAGAATTAATTGCCTTAAAAACATCTCTTTCATTACTATAGTTAAATCTTAAAACCGATTCTCCAGGTTTCGCTTCAAGTTTTGGCTCTTTTATATCCTTATATGGGCAATTTGTCAAAAAACTATATGATTCTAACTTTTTAGGAAACAGCTTTATCATTATTACCTCCATTGATTTAACACACAATACTATAAAACAGTATATAAAAGTTTTTTGCTAATTTTTGTTGTATTTTTAATAAATATATACACTTTTACTATCTTAAAAATAGCATTTGTGATAAATTTATTTTAGCATATTGTTTTAAAGGTGAATATAAATGCAGGAAAAATTTTATCTTACAACCGCAATAGATTACGTTAACGGCGCACCGCATATCGGTCACGCTTACGAAAAGATACTATCGGATGTCATAATTCGTCATAAAAGACAGTTAACTGATAACGCTTTTATGCTCACGGGTACCGATGAACACGGGATAAAAATTCAAAAAACCGCCGCTTCAAGAGGTATTACACCTAAAGAACTTTGCGATGAAAATTTTTCTAAGTTTGAACAGGCATGGAAAGAGCTTGAAATAAGCTACGATAAGATTATTAGAACAACAGACGAACAGCATAAAAAAACAGTAAAGCAAATATTTAAAAAACTGCTTAAAAACGGAGACATATATAAACACTCATACACAGGGCTTTACTGCTCGGGCTGTGAGTCTTTTTTAAGTCCTAAAGACTTGACGGAAGACGGACTCTGCCCCGACCACCTTAAAAAACCGGAAGAAATAACGGAAGAAAACTACTTCTTTAAACTTACAAAATATAAAGATAAAATTGCAGATTACATCAAATCACACAAAGATTTCATTCAGCCCTCATTCAGAGTTAATGAACTTTTACATCAACTTGAAAATCAATATTTGCCTGATGTTGCTGAAATGGGCAAGGGAACTTGTGAAAATTTATGCT
>CANPYB010000138.1 GCA_947587605.1 Candidatus Gastranaerophilales bacterium | reverse complement strand
CTTGACGGCGGATTAAAAAAGAGTGACAAATCTGACATTGAATTATTAAAAAATATTAAAGATTTTAATATTGAATATATAAAAATGGAAGCAAAAGATTTTTCCTCCTGCCCGATGTTAAAGGATAACAATAAGCATTATAAAAATTATCATGTTACTTTGCCTACGTATTTCAGATTTTTACTGCCCGAGGTTCTGCCTAAAATTGATAAAATTTTATATTTAGACTGTGATGTTATAGTAAGAACATCTCTGGAGGAGTTATTTAATACAGATATAAAAAATTCACCCGCTGCAATGGTTTTGGATGTGGAAACAAAAAAAGAGTCTGAAAGGCTCAATATAAAAAAATACTTTAATGCGGGTGTAATGCTTATAAATTTGGATTATTGGCGGAAAAATGCAATAAGCACTAAGCTGTTTGAGTTCGGGAAAAAGTATAAAGACATCATTTTATGGCAGGATCAAGATATTATTAACTGTGTTCTTGACGGAAAAATAAAGGAACTTGATGAAAAATGGAACTATCAATTTTTTCTGTATGATAAAGTAAAAGTTAAAAGTCTTTCTGATTCATCGATATTGCATCTGTCGGGCAGATTTAAGCCGTGGCTTATGCCTTTTGAACATCCTGTTTATGATTGTTATTACTATTATTTAACTTATACAAAATATGCGCCTAAAATATTGGAATACAGGCAAAATTCGTTTGGTAAATCGTTAAAAAATAATATAGGCGGAACGACTACAAATATATTAATAAATGCAACCGATGAAGACTTAAAAAAGCTGTATGGCGAGGTCAATAAAATATACGGATTTACCAATGAGTCTTTAGAGTATTTAAAAAAGCGGTTTGATGAGGAAGTTCCGCAAATATACACTTACGTTAATGAAGCACTTGAAAAAAAGGTGCAGGAAGTAAGTATTGAGAGCTACGATAATATAAATAAATCGCTTGAAGAAAAAACTAAGCAGGTTTGCGACACTGTTTATGCAGATTTTAATAATGCGATAGAGCAAAAGACCAAAGAAGTTTGTGACTCTGTATATTCGAATATTAATGAAACAATTGAGGGCGGAATACAAAAGTCTTGTGCTTCAATATATGAAAATGTAAATAAAACCGTAGAAGAAAGAATAAAAACCACTTGTGATTCAATATACGGAAACGTAAATAAAACAATAAAAGACAGTATAGAAGAAACATGCTCATCAATCTATGAAAATGTTAATAAAACTGTAGAAAACGGGATACAGGAAAGCTGTAGTTCAATCTACGAAAACGTGAATAACACAATAGAAGAACGAATAAAAACCACCTGCGATTCAATTTACGAAAATGTAAATAAAACTATAAAAAGCAGTATAGAAGAAACCTGCTCATCAATCTATGACAATGTAAATAAAACAATCGAAAATGCAATACAAACAACATGTGCTTCCGTTTATGATAATGTCAACAAAACAGTTGATAACGGAATTAAGCAGGCATGTTCTTCGGTTTATGATAATGTTAATGTAACAATAGAAAACAGAATAAACGAATTATCAGTTTCAATATACGATAATGTTAATAAAATGATAAATGACAGAATAACCGAAGCGATGAATTCTATCTATGATAATATAAATAAAGCGATAGAAGAAAAAACACAGCAGGTATTCCCGACGGTTTACGATTACGTTAATGAGGCGATTGAGAAGAAAAATAATGAAATAAATCTGATATACGAAGAAATATCAAAAAATTATAAATACACAGAAAAAATTGTTGCCGAATTAAGGGATGAATTGACGAAGTGAGAAAATAATGCCAAAAGTATCAATAATAATACCATTTAATAATGTAGAAAATTATATTGATGAATGTTTACGTTCTGTTGTTGCGCAGACTCTTGAGGACATTGAAATAATTATGGTAAATGATGCCTCGGAGGATAAATCCGCTCAGATAGTAAAAGATTATATGGCGAAAGATGAGAGGATAAAGTTAATTGAAATCCCGACAAGACAGGGGCAGGGCTATGCAAGAAACCGCGCAATAGAAATTGCGAAAGGGGAATATATCGGGTTTGTTGACTCGGATGATATTATTGCTCCCGATATGTTTGAACAGCTTTATAATACAGCAGTTGAATACTGCACTGAAATTACAATGTGCATGGCTCATGAGTTTGATGATATTACAAAAGAACGTATTGAGTCCGATTATTATTCGCTTACTCCGTTAAAAGGCTTCGCAGATGGAATTTTCAGCGCAGAAGATACAAAAGACCGGATATTGGATATAAATGTAGCGTTATGGAATAAACTTTATAATGCACTGTATTTAAAATCAACGCGTGCTAAGTTTCCCGAGGGCTATATTTATGAAGATTTGCCGTTTTTCTATTTCTCTTACCTGCCCGCAAGCAGAATAAAAATTGTTTGGAAAGACTTTTACGCATACAGAGTCAACCGAAGAACATCTACTATGCGCCAGATGAATAACAGAGTCTTAGACCGCATACCCATGGTTTCTCTGACTTATGATAAAGTAAAAAACACTCCTTATTTAGACTGTGAAAAAAAGAAAATACAAGGCTGGATTATTAATGATTTATTTCACAGATACACTCTTTTAAAAGAAAATTGCCACCGCGAGTTCTTTTTTGGGATGAAAAAAGTTTTTGAGAGCCTTGAAATAGAAAATTTAGAAGATGATTACTGGAAATCGGTTTACCATTTTAAAGGCTACAAACTTGTTATGAACTCAACTTTTGAGGAGTTTAATCAAAAGGTATTTAATGAGTATTTAGATATCCATGAGGTTGAAGACAGGCTTTTATCTCAAATTACACCTAAAGATGAATTGGATAACAGATTTTCCAATGTATACAGCGATATTAACAAAAATTATAAATATACGGAAAAAATTGTTAAAGATTTAAGAGTAGATAAAAAAATATCGCAGGTTTATGAAGAAATAACTAAAAATTACGAATATACAAATAATATTCGTGATGACATAAATCAAACAATACAATCTCATCAAAACGAGATAACAAATATTTATGAAAAAATAGCAATAGAAAGCCAAGGAACGCTTAATTATATTAATCAAACAAAAGATGATATTTATTTTTATATTGACCACCAATATGAAAAAGCGGAAAATAGCTCGGCAGAAAAAGTTAATCAGCTTGAAGCAAGATTAAATGAAAAAATCAATGACTCATCTCAAACTATAAATAATGAGATTAATTTAAGGCTTAGTGAAATTTATACTTACACAAATTCAGAATTGGCTAAAACTTTTAAACAGCTTAATGAAAACAGCAGTGATTTTGATAAAAAGTTAAATTATAAATCAGACGAAATCTATAAATTATTAAATGAAAGAAAATCTGAAAATGAAGCATTAAAAGAGCTGTTAAACCAAAAAGCTGACTCTCAAACGCTGACAGATGTTCAAAATAATTTGGAATACTCGCAAAATAAATTTATAAACGAACTGCGCAATGAGTTTGAAAATAAATTAAATGACCAGAGAATTAAATACGAAAATAAATTAATTTCAATGGAAAATAAACTTAAAAAAACCAATCAGATGTTATTGGAAAGCAAAAAAAATATTTTTCAAAAATTATGGGAAAAAGCCAAAAAGAGATAATATATGACAAAACCTAAAATATCAATAATTGTAATATATAAAAATGCTCAAAATACAATAAAAAATTGTATTGATAGTATATTAAACCAAAAATTTGATGATTATGAGCTTATTTGCGTAAATAACGGTTCAAATGATAAATCGGAAGAACTTGTGCAAAATGCTTCTCAAGGTGATGAGCGTATAAAACTTATTAATACCGGCAGTGAAATTGAATTAGAAAAAGCTAAATCAATGGCGCTATCTTTAGCGCAAGGTGATTATATATGCTTTATACCGCCGGAGCAGGTAATATACGAGAGTTTCCATGGCGGAATAACGCCCGAAGTTCTTTTTAATTCGGGTGAAAAATTAAATATTGAAAACGGAAAAATATATAAAAGAGAATACCTTGAAAACAGCGCAATAATAGATTTAATAATACAAGGCAAGCTCGGAATATATTGC
>CANPYB010000137.1 GCA_947587605.1 Candidatus Gastranaerophilales bacterium | reverse complement strand
AATACACTCCGTCCACACCGTTTTTAGCCATAAGCATAGCTTGTGCGCCTATTTCAGAAGCCCTTAGAGCAGCAGCCGTATCCGTAGTAAAGAACGGATTACCCGTACCTGCCGCAAAAATAACTACTCTGCCTTTTTCCAAGTGTCTTATTGCTTTAAATCTGATATAAGGTTCTGCTATTTTATTCATATCAATAGCACTTTGAACCCTGCAGCTGACATCAAGTTTCCTTAGCGCGCTTTGCAGAGCCAGCGCATTCATAACCGTTGCGAGCATGCCTATATAATCACCCGTTGCCTGGTCCATTCCGTATTTAGCTGAATTTTTCATTCCGCGGAATATATTTCCTCCGCCCACTACTATGGCTATCTGTGCACCCGTTTCATAGGCTTCTTTTATTTCTTTTGCTATCATTTCCAAAGGATCTTGGTCAATTCCAAATTCCTGTTTCCCCAAAAGTGCTTCTCCGCTAAGTTTTAGCAGTATTCTTTTATATTTCAAATCTTCAGACATATAACCCCGTTTATATAACTATTCAAATATTAAAATTATTATACATTAATTTGAGGCGGCATGCACGTTATTTTTTATTTGTTTGTATTTATATTTTGCAAATGCAGCCTGCACAAATCCTATAACACAAAGTGATACAGCTAACGCAATCCAATAGCCTTTTAATGACATATTCATTTTACCGACAAATATTATTGCTGTCGGCATTCCTACTCCCCAATATCCTATTAGTACAGAGTTTGATACAAACTTGGTCATTTTAAACCCTTTTAATATTCCGCCCGTAACCACTTGAAATCCGTCAAAAATTTGATACATTGCCGCTATTGATACAATAGGAAGCGCAATATTAATAACTTCAGCATCTTTAGTAAATAAACTTATTAACTGGCTTGGAAATAAAGCCAATATAATTCCCGCCAATGCCATAAATCCGACGCCCATAATAAGTCCCGCGAGCGAATAATTTTTTATTTTTTTAGCACTGTTTGCACCGTAATAATATGAAACTTTTACCGCTAATGCCGTTGATATTGATAATGGGACCATAAATGTAGATGATGATATTGTTGATAATATATTATGGATGGCAGATAAAATGCCCGCTTCTCTGCCCACAAGCACGGTTATAATATTAAACGCCATAAACTCAAGCAATAACGCTAATCCTATGGGTGAACCGACTTTTATTAATTTTTTCATAAAAGAAAAATCAATATTAGACTTAAAGTTAATCTTTTTAAATATATATAAAAACATTATTAAGCCCATAAGCATTCTTACGGTTGATGTTGCATAAGCCGCTCCTCTTACTCCCATTGACGGAATTAAGCCATAACCGAATACAAATACTATATCCAATACCAAATTTACAGCTACTGCACCCAAAAGTATCATATTTGGAAATTTTACTATTTCATAAGCCTGTAAAAACTGCTTTATTCCCTCATAGAAATACATACCGAGTATTGAAAAGGAAACTATTGAAATATATTCACAAATATACGGTACTAATTCTTTTTCAAACCCCGCATAAGGAATTATATATTTTGTGCAATAACATATTATTGTAAATATTAAAGCCAAAATAAACGAAAACACCAAACTTGAAAGCAGATATTTTTTTGACGGTTTTCGAGCTCCCCGCATATTTGATATTATTATTGAAATTGCGGTTAATATTCCGAGTCCGAATATAAAAATCGTAAACAAAATAGCATTTGCAATGCTTATAGCTGCAAGCGAGTTTAAATTATATTTAGCGACAACCAAAACATCGGTCGCACCTATTAATGTATGACCTAAATTCCCTATCAGAATAGGAAAAGCAAGTATTAATAATTCAATAAAATAATGTTTTTTAATTCGGCTGAGCATTATCTCTTAATTTAATATATTCTTCTTTATGTATTTTCATATCTTTAGCGCGGTCGTATAATTCAACATTGTGCATATCAAGCTCTTTAGTACGCTTTTCGGCATACTCAAGCAGTTCATACAAATAATCGGGAATATTATATTTGTTATTTAAGTACCAGCCACCCTCAACGTCAAGCACTACACTATGTATGCCCGCATTTACGGTATAATCAAACCATTTGTCCAATTCTTCTTTATTATCGTTAAACCCGGGGTAAATTATATATTTTGTTTTTACTTTATATTTATTTTCAGTTTGAGCCTGCGCATATTTAGCAAGATTTTCCCAAACTTTTTCAAAATGATTAACTCTTTTAATATTCTCATAAGTTTCGGGTGAGCCGGAGTCTGTTGATACCACAACGGTAAGTTTTCCCTCACGAACTCCGCGTTCTATTGCGTTTGAATACTTAACTCCCGAAGAATGCACCCTTATATTATCACATCCGCAATCTAACAGCATATTAACCATAGGTTCAAATTCGGGCAATAATGCGGGTTCTCCGCCTCCAAATCCGATTTCTCCGCCTCCTCGTATTTTTCCCATATCGGCAAGTTTTTTTATAACGGGATACATATTATAATTCTTGCGCTGATTAAAATAATCAGACTGCTCATTAGTAAAACAGTATTTACACTTGCAATTGCATTGAGTCCAATGATTAAATACCATATAATTTATGTAATCTTCATCATCCCACTCACGCTCTTTCAAGAAAAAACATCCCTTACAGCGTTCAAGCGTAATTCCTTTTTTATTCATTTCACGCATTTTGCGTTTTTCTTTGAAAAATTTATTCCAATCAATCATTTCACCCTTATAATTATCAATAAGGATTTGCCGTCCACCGCCTTCATGGCAGTTAAAACAGCACATTTTTATGTCTTCATAATCCACATTAAACCCGTGCTGTATATACTCACAGCTTAAATATTTACTCGGTAAATTTTCTTTTTTAAAAAGAGCTTTTATTTTTTCAAACATTAGAACTCCGCAAATTAATTGAAATAAAATTTATCTTCTTTCAATCTTCTTACTACTTCGTGCATATCATCTTCCGATGCAACTATAGACATTCTGAACCAGCCCTCGCCGTTTTCACCGAAGCCGTTACCCGGAACCAATACTACACCCGATGTTCTTAGTACATCATCCGTAAACTCTTTTGATGATTTATATCTTGGCGGAATAGGCAGCCATAAATAAAATGTAGCTTTTGGCGGATTGATTTTATCCATAGGCCAGCCAAGCTCTTTAAATCCGTCTGTTATAACCTTTTGCTTTCTTTCAAATCTGCGGTTTGCTTCTATTATATATTCATCGCCCTCTTTAGAGTTCAAAATTTCAGACGCCGCTTTTTGAATGGGTTTATAAATACCGGTATCAATAGTTGATTTAAGTTTACCCAATATTCCGACCGCGTCGGCATTACCGCAAACCCAGCCTATTCTCCAGCCTGTCATAGAGTATGGTTTTGAAAAACTGAAAAATTCGACCGCAACATCTTTTGCACCCTCAATTTCAAATACACTGTGAGCTTTTGGTGCACCCTCAAAGGTTAAATCTATATATGCCGCATCTGAAATTAACAAGATTTTATATTTTCTGCAAAAATCAACAGCTTTTTGCAAATACTCTTTAGTGCATATAGCACCCAAAGGATTATTCGGGTAGTTTATTATTAGTGCTTTAACTTTATTTTTATCAAACCCGTCTTTTTCAAGGTTATTCATAACTTCTTCAAAATCGGGCATATAATTATTTTCGGGAGTCAAAGGAATGCCGTAGCTCATACCGCCTGAAACCTTTACCATTTCTTTATATGAAGCATATCCCGGGTTCGGTATTAATACTATATCTTTATTTTTTACGTCCGTAGTGGGATTTATCAAAGCTCTTATCATATTTGCAATACCCTCTTTTGAACCTATAAGAGCACAAATTTCTGATTTAGAATCAAAATCAACACCCGTACGTTTCTTCATATTTTTAGCAATTGCTTCAAGCAGATAAGATTCGCCTTTAACCAGCGTATAAGTGTGCATTCCGTCAGCAAGTGCATACTCTCTTATTTTATCAGTGACAAATTGCGGCGGTTTTTCAACAGGCGCTCCCATGGCAAGCGAAATCGGCGCTCTGCCTTTTGCCGTTAATTCGGGAGCCAGTTTTGCCGTATCCATTTTTATTTGTATCATTATATACGTTTCTAAAGTTTGTACGTAATCGTTAAATAATTCTTTCATATTTATCTCCAATTTATTTTTCTTCAGACTGCCAAGCCCACGCATTATGATTGTGTATGC
>CANPYB010000136.1 GCA_947587605.1 Candidatus Gastranaerophilales bacterium | reverse complement strand
GATACAAGTGTTTTAAAAACATTGGATGAAAGGCAGTATAAAACAGGGCTGGGCGAGGTTTTAAAATACGCATTTATTGAACATACCTGCAGCGCCGGTAAAGATTTTAATTTCCTTGAATTTTTGGAAAACAATCAAAATAACATATTAAAAAGGGAGGATAAAACCCTTTGTGAATTAATTAAAATATGCTGTACATTAAAAAGCGCGGTAGTTAATGCTGATGAAAAAGAAAAAGGGCTTAGAGCTATTTTAAATTTAGGTCATACTTATGCCCATGCAATAGAAAATCTGACTGATTATCAAAAATATACTCATGGCGAAGCTGTTTCAATCGGTATAAAAATGGTATTTGACTTAGCTTTAAAATTAAATACGGTTACAAAGGATTATTATGACAGAGCCGTAAATCTGTTAAAAAGTTACGACCTTTTAATTAAAACGGATGAAGTTTTTGATAAAGAAATATTTTATCATGTAATGCTGGGGGATAAAAAAGTAACGGAGGGAAAATTAAAGATAATTTTGCCAAGCGGAGAAAAATCTGTTGAAATAACAGATAATATTGATAAAAAAATTATATTATCGGGTATATAAAAAATATACACAGAAAAAGGGGTTTATATGAAGATATTATTATCAAACGATGACGGAGTTATGGCAGAGGGAATAAAAGCTCTGACCATAGAATTAAGCAAGGAACATGATGTATATGTTATAGCGCCCGACAGGGAAAGAAGTGCGGCGGGGCATTCACTTACGCTTCATACTCCTATAAGGGTTGAGGAATTGGAGTCAAAATTCGGCGCAAAAAGAATATGGGTGACAAGCGGAACTCCGGGTGACTGTGTAAAAATTGGTATTAATGCAATACTTAATGATGATGAAAAGCCCGATTTAATTATATCGGGAATAAACCATGGGCCGAATTTGGGCAGTGACATTTTATATTCTGGAACGGTAAGCTGTGCAATGGAAGGTGCTATGATGGGGTATCCGAGTATTGCCGTATCACTTGCAAGTATGTCTTGTGAACCTGAATTATTTAAAAATGTAGCTTGTTTTATGGCAAAATTTGTTCATAAAGTAAAAGAATTTAATTTTCCCAAAAAATCAATATTAAACATAAATGTACCGGGGTTAATGCCGGATGATTTGGCGGGAGTTGCAATAACAAGACTCGGCGGAAAAATGTTTACGGATGAATACGATAAAAGAGTTGATCCCAGAGGAAAAGTTTATTACTGGATGGCAGGCGAATTAATAAAACAGTGTGAAAATGATGATTCCGACATAAATGCGCTAAGGTGGAATAAAGTATCAATTACACCTATAACATTTGAAATGACGTTATCGGATGTTATCCCCGAACTTGAAAAAGTATTATGCTGCGGTGATTTGGCTGATTGGTGCTAATATTGCCCTAAATTTTTCAAGTGTTCAATTTTAGGATTATTTAATCCGATAATTGCAATTCCGTCAAAGCGGTATGAAGCGTACTTTTTATCTGATTGAGAAAGATACGCTAAAATTGCCGAATGTATTTTTTGAACTTTAGCTTTGCTTATGGCTTCAAACGGGTGACCGTAGTTTAAATTTGTCCTTGTTTTTACTTCAACAAAAACCAGACAGTTATTTTCTTCGGCAATAATATCTATTTCAGCGTTTTTAGAGTAATGCCAATTTGTTTGTATTATTTTATAACCGCATTTTATAAGATAATCCGACGCAATTAATTCGCCCTTGCGTCCTATGGTAAAA
This sequence comes from Candidatus Gastranaerophilales bacterium, assembly GCA_947587605.1. Classification (GTDB taxonomy): domain Bacteria; phylum Cyanobacteriota; class Vampirovibrionia; order Gastranaerophilales; family Gastranaerophilaceae; genus Avigastranaerophilus. The sequence goes on along the minus strand of CANPYB010000136.1, from coordinate 2,521 downwards.
TTATTTTTTAGTGTCATAAATTGATTATAGCAAAATTTTGTGATAAGAATAAGTTTATGAAAAAACAACAAACAATATTAATAACGGGGGCTTCATCGGGGATAGGCAGGCAGATAGCAAAGACTCTTGCCGAAAAAGGGCATAAAGTTTTTGCGGGAGTCAGAAAAAAGTCTGATAAAATTCAACTTGAAAAGCTGAATAAAAATATAACAGGTGTTTATATTGATGTTACAAAATCATCAAGTATTGATAAGGCATTCTGGTTTATAATTAAAAATACGGATAAACTTGACGTTTTAATAAACAATGCGGGGATAGCAGTTGCAGGGCCCGTAGAGGGATTAAATACAGAAAATATAAAAGAGCAGTTTGAAGTTAATACATTTGCTCCGCTCAGAATGCTTTATAAATTTCTGCCAATGCTTCACGGCGGAAAAATTATTAATATGAGTTCAATGGCTTCGTCGGGAATTTTTCCTTATATTTCTCCTTACTGTGCTTCAAAAAGGTCTTTAGATATACTGTTTAATGCTTTTGCGCTTGAAAATAAAGACAGGATAAAAGTTATCTCGGTTAAACCTGCCGTTATAAAAACTCCAATCTGGAATAAATCCGTAAAACATGCAAGAGAGTTGTTTGAAAAACAAAATGAAACAGTAAGGGAAAAATATATTAAAGACTTGTTATTAATGGAGAAAAATGCGCTTGAAAGTAATAACAGCGGAATAGATGTTTCAAAAGTTGCTTTAAAAGTTTTGCATATAGTTGAAAAAACAAATCCGAAACCGTCATATTGCGTGGGGATTAAATCTAATTTAGCAATGATGTTGTCAGCTTTTCCCCAAGGACTCTTAAATAAACTGATTAAATTAAAACTCGGCAGAATATAATTTATACGTATTTATTACCCGACTGTCTTATACAGTCGGATAATTGTTTTTCAAATGTTATTTTAGTTTTATATTCTTATGAGAAAACTTGTTATAATAATACTAATATTACTTTCGGCAGTTGCTGTCTGGTTTGCTTATCAGAAACTTGCATACTTAAATATTTTGGTAAAATTTGATGACTTAGAGCCTTTTGAAAGAAAGATGAATGTTTATTACAAAGGTTTTAAGATAGGAAAAACAACAAAAATATTTCCAGATAAAGATTATAAAAATACTTATTTAAGATTAAAAATACATCCGCATGATATTAAACTGCCTGAAAACATAACTGCAAGAATACAAAAGAAGCAGACAGGCGGATATGTTGATATAATTTATCCAGATTCTCCGTCATTAACGAGAATAAAAAACAATGTAATAATTAAAGGAAAATTAACAAAAGATATAAACAGCGTATTAAATGAAAAGCTGGGAGAAGAAGGTATTGAAGAAATAATAACAAATGCTTCGGGGCTAATTGAAAATGCAAACACCGCAGTGCAAAGTTTAAACGGAATATTTACGGATGTAAAAGCGATATTAAATGATATAAGACCCGAAATAAACTATGCCGCAAAAAATCTTGCAGTAACGACAAAAAATATAAAAGAGATGTCAACCAATCTAAATTCATCAATGGATAAAGAAACAATGGAAAATACCGTAAAAAATATAGAACAGACGACAAAAAATATAAATGAAATAACGTATCAGATAGACAGTGTAAGCCTGCCAATGGTAAACAGTGTAATATGTGAAACAAATTCAACAATGAAAAACGTAGAAGAAATAACGGGCGGAGTAAAAAATACGTTAAAAAAACATTTTGGGCTTGGCAGAGTTATATTTGGCAGACCAATAAGTGACGAATGCGGTAATTGAGGGGAGCGTAATTATTTTATGTCAGTTTTAGAGAAAATTAAAGAGAGTAAGAAATTTGAGGATTTTATAAATACAAAACAAGGTGATGATATATTTGCAAAAGCAAGACTTGTAAATGAAATACTTGAAACCGAGCCATACACGGGCAACGAGGGGCTTGGCATGATTTCAACGGATAAGCTCAAGGGTGAATATGAAATAAAAGAAAAGGACGGTAATGTTCATCCCGTAATAATGCTCGGTTCAAACTCATACTTAAATTTATCAACGGATGAAAGAGTTGTAACGTCGGCAAGAGAAGCGCTTAACAAGTACGGTTACGGAATGGGTGCCGTTTCAAATTATGCGGGTATAACAGAACTTCATTGTGAACTTGAAAAACGAATTGCGAATTTTTACGGAACTCAAGACTCAATTGTATTTCCGAGCGGATACGGAGCAAATATCGGTATAATTTCGGCACTCTGTTCCAATGGTGATGTAATAATCAACGACAGTGCAAATCACGCTTCAATTTTTGACGGCTGCAGATTATCGGGTGCGGATATAAAAGTATATCCGCATTCTGATATGAGAGTTTTAGAACGTATATTAAAAAAATTGCCGTCAGAAAAGACAGGCAGATTAATTATAACAGACGGAGTCTTTTCAATGGATGGAGATATTGCAAAGCTCGATATTATAACCGACTTGGCAAAAGAATATAA
>CANPYB010000135.1 GCA_947587605.1 Candidatus Gastranaerophilales bacterium | reverse complement strand
CACCGGCACTTATCGTGCTTATTGTATAATATATAGGACATACTCTATTGTCAAGAAAAATTTATTTTTTGCCATTTCTGATTCATTGGGATATTATACATTCTATACCTTACCAATTTACTTTTATGCTGAATTGATTTATTAAATCTTTGGCAGAGTATAAAAGGAGCATAATATGTCTAATGTTTTAGAAGTTAACGACGATAATTTTGAAAATGAAGTATGCAAAGAAAATAAACTTACTCTTGTTGATTTTTGGGCAACTTGGTGCGGTCCGTGCCGCAAACTTTCACCTGTTATTGATGAACTTGCTCAAGAATTTGACGGCAAAGTTAAATTCGTTAAAATTAAGGCTGACGAAAATATGCAAACAGCTCAAAAATATTCAATTAGCGGAGTCCCCTGTTTATTGATTTTTAAAAACGGTGAGCCTGTTGAACGCATAGTTAATCTCGTTCCAAAATCAATTATTACGTCTAATTTAAACAGGCATTTATAAATTATGAAAATTAAAGGAGCAGGCAAGGAGTTTTAACAGAAGAAATTACATTATTAATATGTTTAGGTTTTACTGAAGCAATAATATTTTGCTTTTTAAAAGGAGACTAAAATGAGTGATGATAGGCTTTTCGCTTCAAATAACCCTATAGGAAGAAAATGGTATTTTTTAAATTTAATTATATTATCAATATTAGTTGTAGTTACGGATTTGATTTTAAAAAAATATATCATTCCGCATACAACAACTGCTGTTTATAACCAAATAGCTTACGGAATGCTCTATTTTGCTTATTTAATTTATGCAATAACATTTTTTGCTCTCATAGACAGAAGATTATATGATATCACAGGCGATAGGGACAGCAATATTTACAAAAATACTGCAGGAATTATGAAACTTATTGTATTGTTAAATATAATAGTAATATTTTTTGAACATTTTTCCGTTAAATTACCCGTTAGTTACGAAACTGAATGGTTAATAATTGTAGTATCAAATATAATTTTTATAATAATGACTTTAATTTTAGGATTGTTCAAAGGTAAAATTTCAAATCTGAGTTATGAAGAATATAAGAAAAAGATAAAATACTTAAATTAAAAAAATTTAGAAAAATTAAATTTATATAAAGAAAGAAATAATATGGTATAATACTGTTTATAGTTAAAAAGGGAAGTATTATGCCGAAAAAACACATATATTTTGTAGATGTAACAAACCGTGACGGGGTTCAGACTTCAAGATTAGGTTTAGCAAAATTGCAAAAAACAATAATAAATTTAATGCTTGATGATATAGGAATAACACAATCGGAATTCGGATTTCCGACAACAAAACATGAAATAAATTATTTAAACGGAAATTTAGAATTGGTTGATCGCGGAGTAATAACAAAAACAAAGCTATCCGGCTGGATGAGAGGAATAGAAGAAGATGTATTGTTATCATTTCAAAATGTTCCCAGATTAAAATACATAAACCTTTCGGTATCAACGTCAGACCAGATGATAAAAGGAAAATTCGGCGGGAAAAAGACTCGTGATGATATAATTAAATCCACGACAAAAGCACTTGATACCGCAATAGCATGCGGAGCGCAAGATATAGGAGTTAATGCGGAAGATGCCTCAAGAAGCGATATTGATTATCTGATTGATTTCGGGCTTGAAGCAAAAAAACACGGGGCTAAAAAATTCAGATATTGTGACACTTTAGGCTATGATGACCCGATAAGTGCTTATGAGAGAATTTCTAAAATAGCGCAAGCAACAAAAATGGATATTGAATTGCATTTCCATAATGACCTTGGTATGGCTGCAGGCAACTCTGTTATGGGCGCAAAAGCTGCGATAGACTCGGGTGTAAATGCTTACATTAATACGGCAATAAACGGAATGGGAGAGCGTGCAGGCAATGCCGACTTAATTTCATGCCTGCTTGGCGTATTAAAATCAAGCGGAATGCACGGCAAATATGAAATAGACCCGAATATTGATTTATCTAAAACCTGGAAGCTGGCAAAATACACAGCTTATGCTTTCGGTATTCCGATACCCATTAATCAGCCTGCAACAGGCGCGAATGCCTTTGCGCATGAATCGGGTATTCATGCGGATGGTGCATTAAAAGACAGACTCAACTACGAATTATATGATTATGCGGAATTAGGCAGAGGCGAACCTGAAATTGTTGAAACAGGCAGAATGATTACCACGGGTGAATATGGCGGAATTAAAGGTTTCCGTAATGTATACGAAAAAATGGAAATAGAATTTCAAGATGAAGATGAAGCAAGAAACATATTAGAGCTTGCAAGATATGCAAATGTTCATACTCAAAAACCGCTTACACAAAGCGAATTAAAATTTATATACTATTATCCCGATATTGCGGCAAAAATAATGACGGTAACACCATATTATATGCCGACGGGAAATCTTAAAAAGAGGGTTGATAATAACTTTATTACGCAGCCGCATTTATTTGTATAGGAGAGATTATGGGACAAACGATAGCAGAAAAAATATTATCCGCTCACGCAGGTAAAAATGTAACTCCGGGGGAGCTGATAATATCGAATATAGATGCCGTAATGGTTCAAGACGGAACCGGACCTTTAGCCGTAAATGAATTCAAGAAATTAAATAAAACAAAATTATATAATCCCCAAAGGACAATATTATTTATAGACCATGCAGCCCCGAGCCCGAGAAAAGAGCTTTCAAACTCGCATAGCGTTTTAAGAGAATTTGCAAAAGAATACGGTGCTGTTTTGTCTGAAGTCGGAGAGGGAGTTTGTCATCAAAGGTTGGTTGAAAGCTACATTAACCCGGGTGAAGTTCTTTTAGGGGCTGACTCTCACACTTGTACTTCGGGCGCTTTGGGGGCATTCGCAACGGGCGTAGGCTCAACCGATATTGCTGTAGTTATGGCACTTGGTAAAACATGGTTAAAAGTTCCTGCAACATATAAAATCGTTTTAGAGGGAGAATTTCAAAAAGGTGTTTATGCAAAAGATTTAATACTGCATTTAATAGGATTAATCGGTGCAGACGGTGCCACTTATAAAGCGCTTGAATTTACGGGAAGCGCAGTAAAAAATCTCACTATGGCAGAGCGCTTCACCATATCCAATATGGCGGTAGAGGCAGGCGCTAAGGCAGGACTTTTTGAAACTGATGAAAAAACTTTTGAATATTTAAAAGAGCAGGGCAGAGCCGATAAATTTAAAGAAATCAAAGCAGACTCTGACGCTAAGTATGAAAGAGTAATAAATATTAATTTAAACGAATTAAAACCGACAATTTCATGCCCGCATACCGTTGATAACACAAAAACTATAGATGAACTTGATGAAGTCAAGGTAAATCAAGTATATATAGGCACTTGTACAAACGGGCGTATTGAGGATTTAAGAATAGCCGCAAAAATATTAAAAGGCAAAAAAGTAAAAGAGGGAGTAAGATTGTTAGTTGCCCCTGCTTCAAGAAAAGTATTTTTAGAAGCATTAAAAGAGGGGTTAATTGAAACCTTTGCAGAAGCGGGAGCTGCAATTGTTACATCAGGCTGCGGAGCCTGCGTTGGAGTTCACGCAGGAATATTAGGCGACGGAGAAGTTTGTTTGGCAACTCAAAACAGAAATTTTAAAGGCAGAATGGGAAATACGGAAGGATTTATCTATCTTTCATCACCGGCAACCGCCGCATACAGTGCAATAAAAGGATATATAGCAGATGTCAGGGAGGTCTTATAATGGAATTAAAAGGAAAAGCATTTAAGTTTGGCGATGATATATCCACAGACCATATAGCCCCGGGTCGATTATTTCACTTACGTTCTAACTTGCCGGAGCTTGCAAAACATGTACTTGAAGACGCAGACCCGACATTTGCATCAAAAATGAATAAAGGCGACTTTGTAGTTGCGGGAAATAATTTCGGTTTAGGCTCATCCAGAGAACACGCACCGCAAATAATCAAAATAGCAGGAGTAGGAGCCGTTCTGGCAAAGAGTTTTGCAAGAATATTTTACCGTAATGCAATAAATATAGGACTTTTACTAATTGAATGCGATACCGATAAAATAAATGCCGGTGATGAACTTGAAATAGACATAAAGCAAGGTTTTGTTTACAACATTACTCAAAACATAAAAATGCCTATAACCCCATTGCCCGATGTAATGATAAAATTACTGAATGAGGGCGGATTAATTGAACATATAAAAAAACACGGTGATTTTGACTTGGTTTAAGGAGATAAAATGCAAACTGTAACACTAATCCCCGGGGACGGAATAGG
>CANPYB010000134.1 GCA_947587605.1 Candidatus Gastranaerophilales bacterium | reverse complement strand
TGCTTATTTGTGTTTGCTTACTAACCTATATTTTATTTTTATGAGAACGTTTTAAATGTTGCTTGAATATTGTCCTCTAATACTTTCTTAACAGCTTCTAACTCTGTTTGCAGTGCTTGCTGTTCCGTATCAATTTGATTTAATCTTAATTCAAGAACTTTATCTTCCTGCTGCAAAGAATCCGTTTGAGCATTTAAGTCTGCTATCATTTTGTCATACTCATCTTTGCTCATTGTATAATCTCTTAATGCAGCATCGTAACCCTCTTGGTCATATACTCTTGATGTATCAACTTCGGTATTTGTGAATAATTGTTCTCCCGTTTTTGGATCAACTGCTGAAATTTTTGAAATTCTTCCGTTCGCATCAAGCTCTACTGATACATTTTCAAAAACTAAATTTTCCGTTACATTTTTATTATCACTTATGTATGAATTGATTGGTAATTTTTGACCATCACCATTTATCCAGCTGTCTACTACAGCTTTATCAATATAATGAGTTACTCCGTCTTTATCTTGATACCAGTATAATTCGTCGTCGGTAATTGTGCTTTCCCCGTATGTATCATTGATTAATTTAATCATACTTTCACTGTTTTGAGCTTTTTCATGCAGCTCAAATGTACCGTCAGTCAGATTTAAAGTGATTTTTTTTCCGCCGCCTTCTACATCTTCAGATTTTATTTGCGCGTTTGAAAGCAATGTACCAACCGCTACATTCTTTTTGCCCGAACGCTCAACACTCATGTAATATGTACCGTCATTATTTTGATAATAATTCTTTATTAAATAATCACCGTCATAACCTGCCGTATTAGTCAAAGAAAAAGAATAATTTGTTTCATAAAACTTTGTCGCATCAGGTGCAACCGGTACATCTAATGATAATAACTTACTGTATAAAGAGTTAACTTCTTCTGCCAGCGCTGTTCTTTGCTGGTTTACTTGTTGACCTTCATATTCTATGTTTGATTTTCTTGCCGTTATGCCTAAAAATCTTGCTTGTGAAGCTGCTAAGCCCATTTTGTTTCTCCGTTTCTTGTTACTCTGAACATGATATCGGCAGATTTTTAGGGAAACTTTAATTTTTCAATTTTTTTTGTTAAGTTATGTTAAGATTAATCCGCCGAATATTACCGGAATTATTTTATGGGATATTCATACCTGTTTTAGGTTTAATGATTTTTTTTTAAAAGTCAAAAAAAAAAAGAGGCTAAGCCTCTTTTTAATTATTTTTTGTTTCTTTCTTTTTATCAAAGAACTTGGCACTTATTTTATTAGCTATAGGCGTAATAACAACAGGTCCTAAGTATCTGTATATTATACCGAATATTACAATTGTTTTTAATTTGTTAATGCCCGGTAAAATCTTATTGGCTTCAGCCCTTGCAGCTAATGAATTAAATACATCATCCGTTGCATTTTTTACGGCTTCAGCAGCTTTTTGAACATCCCCGGCATTAGTGGCAACTGCATTTTTTATAGATGTTTGAACTTCGCTTAATTTATCAGGAGTTATTTGAAATGCTTTTAAATGCCCTTCTTTACCTACTATTCCTTTTAACTGCTCTCCTGCAAATTGTGCAACATTCTCAATGCCTGCTTTTAATTTTGCGGAATCAGTTTCTTTAACTGCATCAGCTACTTTTCTCGTTAAATCTTCACTTGCAGTTTCTTTTATTTTTGCACCTAATTTTGAATAAAAATCTTTATGGTTAACAAAATATTTTTCTGCTGCCTTGCTTACAAAATTTGTAATTTTACCGTCCAGTAAATAAGCGCCTGCTGTTGATACTCCGAGAGTTAAAGCATCATTAATCAACATTTGCGGTTTTTGCTCTTTTTTTATTTTTTTGTTTCTAAGTGTATTTATCATGTAAAATCCGGATAAGAAACAGCTTTCCGCAACCATTAAATGTGTAAACGATTTGTTTGAATTACTAAACCATTTAATAAACTTTTGGAATCCGCCTTTTGCTGCGACTCCCTCATAGAAATTGGATAAGCCGTTTACTATCGGCTGAGGAACTATACCTTTAAATGCAGGATTAGCTTGAATATTATTCATCGCCGGCGAAGTTTTTTTATTTTGATATTGTATTGGCGTTATTCTATTTATTTTCATGATTAGCTACCCCCGCAAAAGATTGAAATAACTCTTTTTCTTTTTGTGTTTGAATATCCGTATGAGATAACAATTCATAAGGTTTTTTATGAGCTGCTTCTTTTGGTTTTTTGCCTTTTTTGTTTAATCCTAAAAGACCGAGTATAACAGGCACTAAAGCAACCGTAATATTTGCTCTTATCGGCATAAATATCGGCTGGAATAATTTATCTATTACATTTTTAGCTGTTTTCGGATAATTATTTATTATACGCTGTTCTTTTAAAGCCGTTTTCACAGTTTCAGTTAACTGAGGAGCTGTCTGTTCTATTTTATGAATGAATTTTTCTTCGGCGCCCTTACCTGCTTCCTTAAATATTTCTAAATTTAAAGAAGATTCGCCGCTGACCAGATTTTTAATTTGATTGGAAATTTCAGCTTCTTTACCGCTTGCAATTAATTCATCTTTAAGCGATTTCAATGCTTCAACACCTTTTTTAACTGCCTCCGCAGATTTTTGTTTCATTTCTTCGGGCATTTTAAATGAGCCTCTGGCATTTGCTGCAGAAGCGGCTGCCGCTATAACCGTTCCGATTAAAGCAGTTACCCCTAAACCTACTACACCCGAGGAAATTGATTTTGCTGCTTGATATGAACATTTTTCTTTATCTTCTTCCGATTTCGCCGTTGCCATAATGGTTAACGGTCTTAGTCCGCAGGTTATTATAATGGCGAAGAGCGCTTCCGCTACCAGCGGATTTTTTGATGTAAATTCCGCCGCTTTGTGGAGCAGAGGAATTCCGCCTTTAAAACTCGCACGACCATTGGAATTCAATCCAATGGTCGTGTTTATTTGTTCATTTTTACTCAATCCTTTTTTTGCACTCTCATAATACGCATTCATGCTTCCGCCGCTTAACGAGTGCTCGGCCGCCCTGCCTTTTAAAAGCCCTGTATTCATTGTGATAGAATTAATTTTCATATTCTCTTTCCATACACTCTACATTCGTTTAAAATCTTCTAAAAAATTCTTTTGCTATCTTGAAGTCATAATTATAACAAAAATTTTCATGACTTATTAGTTTTAATTTTTTTAATAATTCAAAATAACTGTAATATTTACACTTTTATTGAGTTTTAAGAGATTTGCAAAACTTTACAATTTATATATTTATGTAATCTATTCCGATTTTTTGTAATGTTTCATGATTATATTGGTTTCTTCCGTCAAATATAACCTTATCCTTTAACTTTAATTTTATCGTTTCAAAGTCTGGATTTCTAAATTCATTCCATTCTGTTAATAATATAAGTGCGTCAGCATTATCTAATGCTGAATATGAAGATTTTGCATACTCAATCTTATCTTTAAATATAAACTTCGCATTTTCCATTGCCTGCGGGTCATAACACTTTATTTTTGCACCATGCTCAATTAATCCGTTTATAATATCAATGGACGGTGCTTCTCGCATATCATTTGTTTTAGGTTTAAAAGATAATCCCCATAGCGCAAATGTTTTACCTTTTATATCGCCGTTGTAATAAGTTATTATTTTATTTATAAATATTTTACGCTGATTAATATTTACATCTCTGACAGCTTCAAGCATTCTGCTTCCGCAGCCGTTTTCTTTTGCCGTGGCTATAAGTGCATTAACATCTTTAGGAAAACAGCTTCCGCCAAAACCTATTCCCGGAAATAAAAATTTATTGCCTATTCTTGTGTCGGAAGATATACCTAACCTTACTTGTTCAATATCTGCCCCGACTTTTGAGCATATATTTGCAATTTCATTTATAAAAGAAATTTTTGCCGACAAGAACGCATTAGCCGCATATTTTGTCATTTCTGCAGATTTCACATCCGTTATCATTATTCTGTTATTGGTTTTAAAATAAGGAGAATAGATATCCCGCATTATTTTTAACGCTTTATCAGAGTCTGAACCTAATATTACTCTGTCGGGTGATAAGAAATCATCAATTGCGCTTCCCTGCTTTAAAAATTCGGGGTTTGAAACTATATCAATCGGAACATTGGTTATATCTTTTATTATTTTCTTTAATTTATCCGCAGTACCTACGGGAACTGTTGATTTATTAACTATTACTTTATAATCCGTGCTGTTTTTTGCTATTTCTTTTACTACCTCAATAACCGCATTCAGATTGCAGGAACCGTCTTTATCCTGCGGGGTG
>CANPYB010000133.1 GCA_947587605.1 Candidatus Gastranaerophilales bacterium | reverse complement strand
AATGGATGATATTAATAAATATTATTTTCAATTTTCAAGACTTTATATAAGAATTATGAGACTTGAAACAAACATTAAAAACGGTCTTATTAATTCTTTATTACCCTATTATAAAGAAGATATTATTAATCAATTTAATAATTTTTTTAAAAACAAAAAGAGATTGGAAAGATATCAAAATAAGGATATTAATAAAATAAGTTCAATTATAAAAAATCCTCAATTTAATTCAAACTCAAAAAAATTTATAGCTTTAATAAATAGTGTTTTATATTTATCAGATTTAATTTTTATATTTCTATATTGTGAACAATTTAGAAAAAATGAAATTATAAATAAATTTTATTATAACATTCCCCAAAAATATGAAAAATTAATATCTGCAAGAGAAAATTTATTAAATTTAAGAAATACAATAGCTCATTTTAAGTTTAAAGATTTTCAAGTTCATAAAAATGAATATATAGAAGCATTAAAAATTTATGAATATCATATAGGACATAATCTTCCGGGTATAAATTCAATACCTGCTCTAAATTATAAACCTTCATTAAAAGAAATATTAGAAACAGTTTATAAAATTAATCCAAGTTTATTATGCAATAATACAGGTGCTGATTTTAATTGTAATAAAGACAGATTATTACTTGAAATATGTGACGAAATAGCATTATACAACGGATATGAAGTAGAAGAATTACATTCACCATGGTCAATTTTAAGAGAAAAATATAGAGTAATAAACAATAATAAGTAATTATACCATTTTTATCCCTGTTTAAAACAATGTATAAAAAAACCTCCTTAAATTTAAGGAGGTTTTTTTATTGCTAATTTAAAAATTTATTTATCATCAAGTGCAGCAACGCCTGGGAGGACTTTACCCTCTATAAATTCTAATGAAGCTCCGCCGCCTGTTGATACATGTGTAAAATCTTCTGCTTTGCAGAATTTTTTAGCAGCCGATACACTGTCACCGCCGCCGATAACAGAAGTTGCACCGTTTTTAGTTGCTTCAACAATAGCTTGAAGTACTGCTTTTGTACCCTCTGCAAATTTTGGGTTTTCAAAAGCTCCGACAGGGCCGTTCATTAATATTGTTTTTGATGATTTTAATACATCGGCAAATGCTTTTCTTGAATCCATGCCTGCGTCAACACCTTCAAATCCGTCAGGAATTTCATTAATTTTAACGAATTTATTTTCTCCGTTACCCGAAAAATCATTAGTAACAAGAACATCTGTTGCCATTACAAGTTTAACGCCTTTTTCTTGAGCTTTCTTTTCAATTGCTCTTGCAACATCGAGTTGATCGTCTTCACAAATAGAATTTCCGATTTTACCGCCGTTAGCTTTAACAAAAGTATAAGCCATACCTCCGCCGATTATCATATTATCAACTTTATCAAGCAGATTTTCCAAAACTCCGATTTTAGAAGAAACCTTAGCACCGCCAACTACTGCCGTAAACGGACGAGTCGGATTATCAAGAGCCTGTGATAAACATCTGATTTCTTTTTCCATTAATAAACCCGATACCGCAGGTTTTAAAACACGAGCTAATTTTGCTGTTGATGTATGATTTCTGTGAGCTGCGCCGAATGCGTCATTTACATAAAAATCACCAAGTTTTGCCAGTTTATTTGCAAAAGTCATATCATCATCTTTTGCTTCTTCTTCTTTATAATATCTGATGTTTTCTAAAAGTGCGATTTGACCGTCTTTTAAATTTTTAAGCATTTCTTCAGCTGCGTCAACATTAGGTATGAACATAACTTCTTCACCCAATAATTCAGACATATATTTTGCAACTGGAGCAAGTGTAAATTCGGGATTTTTCTCACCTTTTGGTCTGCCTAAGTGAGCCATTAAAACAATTTTTGCTCCTTTTTCTTTTAAAAAGTTTAAAGTAGGCAATATTGCCTGTATTCTTGTATCATCGGTAACATTTTTGTTCTCATCTAAAGGAACATTTATATCAACTCTTACAAGAGCTTTTTTTCCTTTTATGTCACCTAAATCCTTAATTGATTTTTTCATTCTTTCTCTCCTTATAATATTACACTGCCTGTATTTTCTACATCTAAAGTTCTTATATCACATATTACATTCAAATCATCAAATATTTGTAATACTTCATTTTTAATTTTATCAAAACCGTTATTTTCTGAAATAACAAGAATAGCAGGGCCTGCACCCGAAACTACACAGCCTAATATATCATCTTTATTTTTTGTTAATTCTTTTAATTCATTAAAACCTTTTATCAGTCCCGCTCTATAAGGTTGATGTATTTTATCTTCCAATGATTTTTTCATTAATTCGCTGTTGTGAGTATAAACCGCATCAATTAACATTGCACATTTTCTTACATTATATATTGCATCTTCTCTGGGAACATTTTCGGGCAAAATTGACCTTGCAATTTGAGTATCAAGTTCATAATCGGGAATTATAACCGTTAATTTCCAATCTTCGGGCCAAGATATTTTTGAATAAATAACACTACCGTCATCTTCCATAGAAGATAAGCAAAATCCGCCAAACATAGCTGGTGCAACATTATCGGGATGTCCCTCAACTTCTGACGCTATTGAAAGCAATACCGCATCATCCGCAGGATTTCCCAATAATTTATTAGCTGCCAACAATCCCCCCACTATAACCGAAGCACTGCTTCCAAGTCCGCGAGTTACGGGAATATTAGTTTTTATTGTTATTTTTATATCACTTACACTTTGACCTACGAAATTATATAAAAGTTCAATAGCTTTATACACAATATTATTTTTATCTTTAGGAACAGATAATAAATCATAAGTTTGTGTATCTTCAATTACATTTATTTCAATCCCGCTGCCGGGCATTACTGTTTCTTCTACCGTAATTTCATTATATATGGGCAGAGCCAGCCCTAAACAATCAAAACCCGGACCTATATTAGCTGTTGTTGCCGGAACTCTTACACTGACTTTCATATTTTACCTTTTATCTCAATTGTATCGGCATTATTAAACAAATATAATCTTCTTCACTTTCAGGTTTAAACACGGTTGCTGATAAACTTCCGTTTAAGCCTATATTTACATTTTTTGCTTCCATTGTTTTTACGGAATCCAATACATATTTATAATTAAAAGCTATTGCAAGTTCATCACCTTTATATACACAATCAATTATATCTTCCGACATTCCCGAATTAGGTGTTTCAGCTTTCAATAATAATTTATTATCATTAAAGACAAATTTAACTATGCTTGTTCTGTCATTAACCATGGTTGAAACTCTGTCAAGTGCTGTTATTAAATCATCTCTTGATACAGAGGATGTATTTGATGTTGTTTTCGGTATTAATTGTTCATAAGGAGGATATTCTCCCTCAATTAACCTTGAATTTATTGAAAAACTCATTGTTTTTAATGTTAATCTTGATTTATCAACTATTAAAATTACTTTTTCTTCTACAATAAAAGTGCAAATTCTTACAAATTCATTTAATGTTTTAGACGGAATAACTATTTTTGCATTCTTTTCATCTTTATTTTTAATTGTTTCAATTATTCTGGTAAGTCTGTTTCCGTCAGTTGCAGCCATTTCAAGTTTAGTACCTTTTATATTACAAAATACACCCGATATAACATTTCTGTTTTCATAATTTGCAGCTGCATAAACAGTATTTTTTATTGATTTTAATAACGGTTCAAGTTCTATTTCTATTTGAGTTCCGTCTTCAATTTCGTCTTCTATTTTAGGAAATTCTTGAGCAGAAATACCTATAATTTCAAATTTTGAATTTCCGCAAGTTATACTTACAACATTTGTATCTTCATTAAGTGAAAATTCAACGGGTTTATCGGGCAGTTTTGCAGCTATTTCCAGCAATTTTTTTGCGGGAAGTGTTATTTTTCCTTCTTTTTTTACAGCTGCAGTTGTATTTGCCTTTACTGATATTTCCAAATCCGTTGCTGTTAAATTGAGGGTATTTGATTGTGCTTCAAATAACACATTTGCTAATACAGGTTGTACATTTCCTCTTTGCGATGTTACTTTTTCTACTATTTTTAATTTATTTAATAAAGAATCTTTATCTATTGTAAAAAGCATAATTTTTCCTCAATTCTTCTTTTTCACATTTCTATTATATATGAAAAATAAAAAATCGCTGAATTTTTTATATATATTATTATTTACTTATTTTTATTTAAAAAAATAAAAGTAGTAATAAGTATTTTTATAAACTGTTTAAAAGTGTTTTAAAGTATTTAATTTATTATATTTAACCTTTGTAGAAAACTTGTTAAAAAAAATTCAATTAATGTATAAAATTTGTTTAAAAATTTTATATTAATTAAAATTTTTAATTTTATATTTAATTTTAAACAGCTTTATAAAAAGTTTTCTACAACTTTTCTACAATTATTACATTTATAATATTGTAAATTTTTGATACAAAAATGGCAT
>CANPYB010000132.1 GCA_947587605.1 Candidatus Gastranaerophilales bacterium | reverse complement strand
ATGTATGCATATTTTGAAAGAATGAATTTACAAGGATTTAAAAATTGGATGAATGTTCAAATGCAGGAAGAACATGCGCATGCAATGGGTTTATTTGAATATTTGCAAGAACGCGGTGGAAAAGTTGTGCTTGAAGCTATTGAAAAACCAAAAACAGATTGGTCAAGCCTTCGTGAAGTTTTTGAAGACGTATTAAAACATGAACAGTTAGTTACTTCAAAAATAAATGCGCTGCTTGATGTAGCTGAAGAAGTACATGACAGAGCCGCAGTTTCATTCTTGGATTGGTATTTGAAAGAACAGGTAGAAGAAGAAGCAAATGTCGGCAATGTATTAAAGACATTAAATCTTGTATGTGATGATAAACAATGCTTATTTATGCTTGATAAAGAACTTGCTTCAAGAACATTTACGGCTCCCGTAATCGGTTAATTTAATTATTATGAGAGAGGTTTTTAACCTCTCTCTTTTTAACAAAGGAATTTATATGAATAATAATGTGTTTAGAAATTTATCTTACGGGGTTTATATTGTAGGCTGTTGTGTTGACGGGAAATATACTGGCTGCACCGTAAACAGTATAATGCAGATTACATCATCTCCTGCCACAATTGCCCTTAGCGTAAACCATGGTAATTATACGCATGAATGTTTGGAAAAAACAAAAGAATTTTCTGTTTCTATATTAGCAGAGAACTCAAACCCGCTGGCAATAGGTACATTCGGATTTAGAAGCGGACGTGATTGTGATAAATTTGAGATAATCCCTTATGAATTAAAGAACAATCTGCCCGTAGTTAAAGACGCTTGCGCGTATTTAATATGTAAAATTACGGGACAGGTTGAAACCTCAACACATACGCTTTTTATAGCTGATGTTTTGGACGGAGATATTTTAAATTTGCATAAACCGATGACTTATGATTATTATCATAATGTAATAAAAGGAAAAAGCCCTAAAACTGCCCCTACTTATATTGAAGAATAATAATGTTAAATTTTCTTAATAATATATTTCAGTGAGGCAATTTATTTTCTTGATATGTTTTATTCAATTATCAAAAAATAGTTAACATTAGTAAAAGAAAGGAAGTATATATGCCAATAGGACGTTATGGGTCATTACCGCACATTTTAACAAATAAAAAATTAGACAGTAAAAAAGCAACTTTGGCTGATTGTGCTAAAGCAAATTTAAAAGGAATGGGGAAAACATATTTAGCCGCAGGTGCTACATTAGGAGCGGGTGCAGGTTCTGCTGTTGTTGCAAAAAGGTTTTTCCCGAATTTGGTAAACACTGCAAAAACAAAACTATCCAATATTTTAGGCAGTATTAATATTTCTGATGTTGAAGGAAATATATCCAATTTAAAGGAAGTATTAAAAAATGCTGAAATAGTTAAATCGTTTAGAAGTCTTCCTGTTGCCGCAAAAGGTGCAATAGCTGCAATACTTGCACTTCCGTTGGTTGGTATATATATGTGTGAAAAAACAAAAGGAAATGTCGCAGCTGCTGAAGCTAAACATGAAGTTAAATAACAATTTAAATATAAATAAAAAGACCTCTCAATTGAGAGGTCTTTTTTATGCGTTTAATTTTATATACTCAGCATTTTTTACGCCGTCTATCTGATTAATTTTATCCATTACGGAACTTTTAACATCTTTATCAATTGTAATAATCATTATTGATACGTTGTCTTTTAGATTTGACTTTTGAGCAACCTGCATTCTGTTAATATTAATATTATTTTCACCTATAACAGCTGCAACTTTTGCGACCATAGAGGGTTTATTTTCATGCGGAACTATTAGCATGTGTTCTTCAGCTTCAATACTCATATTGTAATCGTTAATTCTTACAATTCTGGGCATATTTTTTGCAACTAAAGCGCCCGTTACCGTATTTTCTTCGGTATCAGTTGTAAGAGTTACTGATATAGAGCCTATAAATGTACAATCTTTTTGAGATTTTGAAGTAATGATATTTATTCCTCTGTTTTTGGCAATAATCGGGGCATTTACAAAGTTAACTCCTTCAAGAGTAGAAGAAAAAATACCCTTTTGAACTGCAACCTCCAGCGGGGATACATTTAATTCCGCAAGATTTCCGTTAACAGTTATATTGATGTTTTTTAAATTCCCTTTAGATAACTGTTTTACCAGTTCGCCTAAATTTTCCGCAAGCTGCATATATTCTTTTACGGGTTCTAATATTGCAGATTTTAATGCGGGAATATTTATTGCAGCTTTTGCGCTTCCGCCCGTTAATACATCTCTTATTTGCTCTGCTACATCTATTGCAACATTGTATTGAGCTTCTGCCGTGCTTGCCCCAAGATGAGGAGTCATTATAACATTACAATCACTGTTATATAAAGGTGAAGCGGTAATGTCGGGCTCTGTTTCAAATACATCTATAGCAGCAGCGCTTACCTGCCCTGACTGCAGTGCGTCTTTTAATGCAGCCTCATCAATTATTCCGCCTCTTGCACAGTTTATTATTCTTACGCCTTTTTTCATTCTGTTTAATGTGTTTTTATTTATAAGCGCTGTTGTTTCTTTTGTTTTAGGCGTATGTATCGTAATATAATCGCATTGGCCCCAGAATTCATCAAGACTTGTTATATATTTTGCTCCGATTTTTTCAACGGCTTCTTTTGTTGTATAAGGGTCTGAAACAACAACTTTCATCCCCATTGCAATAGCTGCGTTAGCTACGTGCTGACCGATTTTTCCAAAACCTATAATGCCTAATGTCTTTCCAAAAACTTCAACACCCGTAAATTTTGAACGCTCCCATTTACCTTCTTTTGTTGACATAACGGCAGCAGGTATATTTCTTGACATTGCAAGCATCATTGCTAAAGTATGTTCGGCTGCTGCATTTGTATTTCCGTCGGGTGAATTTACAACTATTATTCCGTTTTGTGTAGCTGATTCTATATCAACATTATCTACACCAACACCTGCTCTGCCTACTATTTTTAAATTTTTTCCGGCTTCAAGTATCTTTTTTGTAACTTTTGTTTGGCTTCTAATCATTAATGCGTCATAATCTTGTATTTTTTGAGCAAGCTCATCTTCGCTCATAGTCGGCAGAAAATCTACCTCGGCAACGCCGTCTAAAATTTTGCCCGCAGCTTCATTTATTTTATCAGTTATTAATACTTTCATTTTAACCTCTGTTTAGTTCTTTTATAAGTGCCGCAACTCCTGCGCCTAATTCAAATTTATGTCCGAGTTTATGCATTGTTGCTTCTAATGAGCCGATTGCCGTTATTGCGTCACGCTCTGATACAAAGCCTAATGTACCCATTCTGAATATTTTATCTTTCAGAGCATTTTGCCCGTTCGCAACAACTATATCATAGTCATTTTTTAATACTTTTCTTATATCAGGAACGCTTATGCCGTTAGGCGGAAGTATTGCCGTTATTGATGTTGACGCAATAGAATCATCCTCTACAAATAGTTTCAATCCTATTGCTCTTATTGCACATCTAAGCGCCTTTGCAATTTTTGTGTGACGGTTAATTATATTTTCAAGCCCCTCGTCTTTCATCATTTCCAATGCAACTTTTAATCCGCAGATTAAACTTACGTTAGGTGTAAATGCCGTTGAATTTTCCAAAACGGATTTTCTGTTTGTTGTCCAGTTAAAATAAAAATCGGGATGTTTGCATTGTTTATGAACTTCCCATGCTCTTTCATTCGCAACAAGAAATGAAAGTCCCGGGGGTATCATAAATCCTTTTTGAGAACCCGAAATTAATACATCAATACCCCATTCATCCGGTTTGCATTCCATTGCACCTAAAGATGTGACACCGTCTACAACGGAAAGCGCTCCGTGTTCTCTTATTATTTTTACAAGCGTTTTTACGTCGTTAGTTACGCCTGTTGATGTTTCGTTTTGAGTGAGTGTTACTATTTTTATTTTCTTTTCCGTATCTTGATTAAGTTTAGCCCTTAAATCTTCGGGATTAATAGCATGTCCTGCTTCAACTTCAATTTTATCAACATCAGCACCAAGCCCTGCAGCTATTTTAGCCCAGCGAGAACCAAAATTACCAATGACTAAAGAAAGAACCTTATCGCCCTCATTTATTAAATTGGAAAGGGCTGCGTCCATTGCGCCCGTTCCGCTTGCAGTATATACTATTACGTCATTTTTTGTTTGAAATACATATTTTAAATCTCTATAAACAGCTTCAAGAATTTTGGAAAATTCGCTGCTTCTGTGTCCCATAGGATGTTTCGCGGTTTCTAAGAGTACTCTTTCCGGAACAGGTGTAGGGCCCGGTATCATTAAAAATGTTTTATCTTTCATCTGTTTATCTCTCCCTTTTCTCCTTATTGTTACACAAATCAGTTGTTAAATTAAGTATATGTTAAATTTGTTAATAATTATTTGTTATATGTAAATTTTTCCTAACTAATTGTTTTTATATATATAAGGTAAATT
>CANPYB010000131.1 GCA_947587605.1 Candidatus Gastranaerophilales bacterium | reverse complement strand
AACCCTTCTTTTTCAAGAAGGGGATGAGCACTAAGAATAAGCAATCAGAAGAGTTGAGGATTTACTCTCTTATAATAAATTATTTTCCCTCCGCCTGCATTGCACTTAATGACTATATTTAACTGTTATACTTTCGGTTAAAAAAGATTATGTCTTATTTGTATTGTTATTTTAAGAAATTTATAATTAAAATTCCTTATTTATTATTTTTTCGTTATATTTGTTAAGATATTATTGCCAAATTAAATTTACCTCAAACTAAGACACTACAAACAATTTGACCGTTATATGAGATTTTTCTCTTAAGCAAACTTAACATTTGTAATAATTCATCCTTATGTCTGATAAAATAAATTTGATAGGTAATTTAGAGAGTGTATAATGGCAGCTGATAATTATAAAGAAATTTTGGAAGAAGTTGTTGAAAAATTAAGCAACCTTGATAATGTTAAGGAAATGGACATACTTAATATAAAAGAGTCTTTGTCAACCCTTGAAAATTTAATGACTGATACTCAAGCAAAACTTAATTTCCAAGATATTAAAGAAAAATTGGAAAATTTATCTTTCCAAATGGATAATTGCAATGAAACCATATTGAAAGACTTGTACAATGATATAAATGATTTAAAACAATCCTCCGGTAATATTAGTCAATATATGGAGAATTTACAAAATGTTCAAAATTTAGCATTAACAAGTGCTGAGTTTGAAGAATATCAAAAACAACAGCTTGATTTAGCTCTTAAAACCAATGAAAATATATTTAATGAATTAAATACAATAAAAGAAAATGCCGTTACAACTAACGGTGAGGGTGTCAATAAAGAAAGCATTAAACAAATTGAAGCGCTGCTTGAAACTTTACACCAAAATTTAACCGGATATATAAAACAAATTACCGATAAATTAAGCGAAACTCCTAATATTGATGATATAGGGGGGATTTTATCAGATTTAAACAGCGTTAATCAAAAAAATATTAAAGAAACAAACTCTTTAATAAAAGGCTTACAAAATAAATTTGAGAAGTTCCAAAATACCGAATTTGAAAATCAAATGGCTAAAATTGCCGAAATTTATGATAGTTTAGGCATAATTCATGCTTGGATTGAAAAAGTCGGGTTTTTAAATAAATCAATTGAAAATGTTTATTCACGATTAGGTGCGAATATTGATTTTGACGATGTAGCAGACAAAATAGATATATTATATGAAAATGTTACCTCTTTAAATGATTGGACTCAAAAAATTGACAGCGTTGATTCTTCTATGTCCGACATCCAATCAAAAATTGCAGCTTTAAGCGATTTTATGGATGATTCTAAAAATATATCCAAAATTATTGGTGCTTTTAAAGATAAATTTGATAATGTTTTCAGCTCAAATCCGGATTTTGACGATTTGTCCAATAAAATGGATATTGTTTATGAAAATCTTTCAACAATTAATGAATGGACTGCTAAAGTTGACAAAATCGATGAAAAAATTGAGTCTTTGCATAAATCATTTTATGAAGAAATGATTGCTTCTAAAGTTGACATGATTTATGAAAATATTACACTTTTGAATGATTGGGCTAATAAAATAAATAATCTGTCAGACCAAAGTAAAAAACTTGATAATAAACTTTCTCAAACTAACGATAATTTGAATTTAAAAATTGATGAAATAAATGAAAAATTATCAAAAGCTGCAGAAACAATAAATTCTATTCCTGATTTAAAAGATAAATTAGAAGATTTATCTTGGGAATTAAACACTCTAATGCATTCTACTAAAGAAGATACCGATTCTTATTTATACACTCTGCTTGATATAGAATCGGATTTTATAAAATTAAATAAAGTTCTTGATGATAACACTAAATCAACTTCGGCTGATATATTATCAATAAAAGAAAAATTTGAAGAATTAAATGAAGATATTTCAAGTATCAGTGTCAGAACAAATAAATTAATTTTATCGGCAGATGATGCCAATAAAGAGTTTAAAACCTATCTTGACTCTTTTAAAAATGTAATACAAGAGCTGGAAACCCAACGAAAAGAATTTAATCCCGAATTAAAATTTAATTTACTCGGAACAAGGTTAACTGAACTTGTAAATTTAATGCAAAAAAATCTGGAAGCTAATAAAAACATTAATAATGCCTTTATTTATTTAGCCGAATGGATTGACGCAACCGGTTCTGCATTGAATGCAATGTCGGAAAATATTGAACAAATAAAAAAAGAAGCTAATCACAATGAAATAATTGAAACAGCTAAAAATAATGCAGAAAGCATAATATCTGAAATTAAAGACGTAAAAGAAACTGTTGATAATGCTCAAAATAATATTATAGAAAATATTAAATCTGAAACAGCAAATACAAACGAAAACATAGCAAGAATTGAAAGTATTTTAACCGAAAATATTAAATCTGATATGGTTGATTCAATGACAAGACATAAACAGCTTGAATCATTGATAGGTACAAATATCAAATCCGAAATCGGTGCTTCGTTTTCTAAAATTGAAAATCTTGAAAATGTTATAAATACTGTCAAAAACGAAGATATATCCGAAGTAAAAAGCCTGTTAACAGGTGTAATGGTTCAGTTAAATACTGCTTTAACTCCCGATATTGACTCGTTAAACGAAAGAATAGACAAATTAACGGAAGAAAATAATAATAAATATACCGCGCTTGAAGAAATGCTCCAGAAAAAAGTCAGCATGCAGGCTAAGCAAATCAGCTCTTTAGAAACAAAAATAAATGATATGAGCGCTAAATTTGACAAACTTGTAGAGGTTATGTCCGAAGATAAGAGCTATGAGATAAAAGATATATTAAACTACATAGCCGCGCAGACTGCTGCTGCAAATGAAACCTTGCAAAATCAGCAAAATACTTCAGCTGTGGTCAATGAAGTTGCTCAAAAGTTATCAAGTTTTGATACTAACTTAAACAAAATAGTTTCTTATATTGAAGAAGATTAATATGAGCTATTTTGAGCGTGCTAAAAAGTTCAGAGCAAAAAAACGACTGGGACAGAATTTTTTAATTGATGAGGGTGCTGTTTCAACTATTCTTGATACATCCGATATAACCAAGGAGGATATTGTAGTTGAAATTGGTGCGGGGCTTGGATTCGTAACAGAACAACTGGTAAAATATGCCAAAAAAGTTTATGCAATAGAGCTTGATGAAGACATGGTAAATGAGCTTTCAAAAATTAATGCCGATAATCTGGAAATCGTGCATAATGATATTTTAAAAACTGATTTATCGCAGTTTGGAGAAAATTTAAAAATTGTTGCGAATATTCCTTATTATATAACCTCGCCGATTTTAGCTCATTTGCTCGGTGAAGTTGATGATTTGGATAATAAAAATAGAAATTCAATAAAACAAATAGTTTTAATGGTGCAATACGAAGTAGCAAAAAGACTTGTTGCCAATGAAAAATCGCCATCAAAGGAATTCGGTTTATTATCAATACTGGCACAATTTTGGGCAGATATTGAATTTATAACAAAGGTTAATGCAAGGTCATTTTTCCCCGCGCCTAAAGTAAATTCAGCCATTGTAAAAATAAATGTAAATAAAGAACCGATGTTAAAATTGAATAACTACGGGTTTTTCCGCAAAGTGGTCAAGGGCTGTTTCGCTACGAGGAGAAAGAATATAAAAAACTCCCTTATTAATGCGGGATTTAGTAAAAATGCAGTGGAAAAAACTCTTAAAGAACTGTCTATAAGCGAAAATGCCCGCGGAGAAACTTTGTCAATAAAACAAATGGGCGAATTAAGCGAAAAATTGAAAGAAAATCTATGAAAAAAATTAAAATAAAAACACCCGCAAAAATTAACTTAACACTGGAAGTCCTAAATAAGCGCCCCGACGGATTTCATAATATTCAATCAATTATGCAGGCAATTAATTTATATGACTACTTAACTTTTGAACTTGAAGAAAAGGCGGGAATTATAATAAATCTAAGCGGTAATTCTAACGAAATTCCTTATGATGAAAGAAATTTAATATATAAATGCGCACTAAAATTTTTTGAGAAAGCGGGAATTAAAAATGCACATTTGAATGTATCCGTAGAAAAAAACATTCCCGTTTCAGCAGGACTGGCAGGCGGAAGCACAAACGGAGCAGGCACTTTTTACGCTTTAAATAAACTATATAATAATTTGTTTTCTATAAACGAAGTAGATGAGCTGTGCGCTAAAATGGGCTCTGATTTAAACTTTTGCTTAAAAGGCGGGTGCATGTTATGCACATCAAGAGGTGAAATAACAGAGAATTTGCCGTTTTTTGAGCAAAGTGTTTCTTTAATAAAACCAAAAAATTTCGGAGTCAGTACAAAAGAAGCCTACACAAAGTTTTCACGGCTCACGGATAAAACAAATCCGAATAATACATATAAATTAAAACAGCTTCTTGAACAGGGTAAATTTGATAAATCCTTGATTTA
>CANPYB010000130.1 GCA_947587605.1 Candidatus Gastranaerophilales bacterium | reverse complement strand
ACAAGAAAAATTAATCCGACATCTCCGGGACAAAGAGGAATGATAAAAAGTGATTATTCGGAAATAACAACATCAACCCCCGAAAAATCATTATTACAGCCGATAAGAAAGACAGCAGGAAGAAACAACACGGGAAGAATAACCTGCAGACATAAAGGTGGCGGACATAAACAAGCATACAGAGTAATAGATTTCAAACGTGAAAAATTCGGTATTGAAGGTGAAGTAAAAACAATAGAATACGATCCTAACCGTAACGTAAGAATATCGTTAGTAGTATATGCAGACGGTGAAAAAAGATACATACTTACACCGCATGACTTAAAAGTAGGTGATAAAGTTGTATCGGGTCCGGAAGCAGAGATACAAACAGGAAATGCACTTCCGTTAGAATTAATCCCGTTAGGTACAGTCGTTCATAACATAGAATTAATCCCCGGTAAAGGCGGAAAAATGGTAAGAACGGCAGGAGCAGGCGCTCAACTGATGGCGAAAGACGGAAATTATGTAACATTAAAAATGCCGAGCTCTGAAATGAGAATGGTAAGAAAAGAATGTTTAGCAACAATAGGCGTTTTAGGCAATGCTGAATTCAAAAACTTAAAGATAGGGAAAGCAGGTCGTACACGTCACTTAGGAATAAGACCGACGGTAAGAGGTGTAACGATGAACCCTTGCGATCACCCGCACGGTGGTGGTGAAGGAAAAACAGGTCCGGGCGGAAATCCCAAGACACCATGGGGTAAGCCTGCATTAGGACACAAGACAAGAAAAGTTCACAAAACGACCGATAAATTAATAGTCAGAAGCAGAAAACGCTAATCAAAGGAGATAATTAATGACACGTTCACTAAAAAAGGGTGTATATGTACACGACTCTTTAAAAGCAAAGATAGATAAATTAAATGCAAATAAAGAAAAGAGAGTAATAAAGACATGGTCAAGAGCGTCTATGATTACTCCAGAAAACCCCGATATGGTAGGGCATACAATAGCGGTTTATAACGGAAAGACTCACGTACCCGTATATATATCAGAACCGATGGTAGGTCACAGATTAGGTGAATTTGCACCTACAAGAATGTTTAGAGGCCACTCAGGGCAAGATAAAACAGCGAAAAGGATATAATTATGGAAGCTAAGGCAAAACAAACAGATATAACAATGCCAGCAAGAAAATTACGCAGAGTAATAAATCTTGTAAGAGGCAAATCAGCATCGGAAGCATTAAGCATGTTGAAATTTATGCCGTATTTTGCAGCACGTGTAGTAGAGAAAAACATAACAGCAGCTGTAGCAAATGCGACAGAAAAATTTGGCGCAACTGCGGAATCATTAAAAGTTTCCGAAATATATGCAGATGAAAGCAGAACGTTAAAGAGAGCAAAACCGAGAGCTCAAGGCAGAATGTATGCAAGAGTTAAAAGAACATCTCATTTAACGGTAAAAGTAACGAATGAATCGAAGTAGAAGGTAACAGACATGGGACAAAAGACACATCCGACAGGATTTAGAGTAGGAATAATACAACCTTGGTTCAGCACATGGTTTGCTAAAAAGGATTATCCCGAGTTTGTAGCAGAAGATGCAAAAATCAGAAGATTTGTAAAGAAGAAGTTATATGCTGCGGGAATATCAAGAATATTAATAGCAAGAAAAGCTCAAAATGTAACGGTAACGGTAGTTACTGCGAAACCCGGAGTAGTAGTCGGCAGAGGCGGACAAGGTATAGATGAACTGAGAGCTGCAGTTGCAAAATTAATAAATAAAACAGTAACAATAGACGTAGTAGAAGTAGCAAGAGTTGATATAGATTCACAACTGGTAGCAGAATCAATAGCACTTCAACTTGAAAAACGTATAGCATTCAGAAGAGCAATGAAGCAGGCAATGCAAAGAGCAATGCGCGGCGGAGCTCAAGGAATAAAAGTAATGGTATCTGGCAGATTAGGCGGAGCCGAAATAGCAAGAAGCGAATGGGCAAAAGAAGGCAGAATTCCGCTTCAAACATTAAGAGCAAACGTAGATTACGGATTTGCTGAAGCAGATACCATAATGGGTAAAATCGGTGTTAAAGTATGGATTTTCAAAGGTGATTTAATGCCCGGAGAAATGGCAGACCAAAACATCAAAGCTAAAAAAGCAGGCGCCAACAATTTTGAAGAAAAACCCGTTGGAGCAAGAAGAAAGAAAAAATCATCAGCAGCACAAGTACAAGAAGTAAAAACTGATGTAAAAGATGAAACAAACGAGTAAACAATGAATTAGGAGCGAAAAGCAATCATGTTAATGCCCAAGAAAACAAAATACAGAAAGATGATGAAAGGCAGAATGAAAGGTCATGAAACCCGCGGAACTAAATTGGAATTAGGTTCATACGGACTTCAGGCACAAGATCCTGCTTGGATAACATCAAGGCAAATAGAAGCAGCAAGACGTGCAATGACACGTGAAATAAAAAGAGGCGGAAATGTATGGATAAAGATATTCCCCGACAAACCGATAACTGCGAAACCTGCTGAAACTCGTATGGGTAAAGGAAAAGGTAACCCCGAATATTGGGTAGCGGTAGTAAAACCGGGAAGAATATTATTTGAAATAGAATATCCGCAAAAAGAAGTAGCAATACACGCACTTGAATTAGCTGCTCAAAAATTACCAATCAGAGTAAAAATTGTTGAGAAAACAGGTGAATAGCTATGAAAATTGAAGAAATACGTGAAAAAACGGAACAGGAATTAAATGAAATAATTGCGGACAGCAAAAAGCAATTATTTGATATAAGATTCAAAAAATATACAAACAAGTATGAAAATTCTGCTGATTTAGGCAGAGCAAATTCACAAATAAAAGAATTGCGTAAATCAATAGCAAGAGCAAAGACAGTAATTAATCAAAAAAAAGAGGTTAAATAAAATGCCTAAGAAAGAAAAACAAGGTGTTGTAGTAAGCAACAAAATGGAAAAAACAGCAGTAGTAAAGGTTGCATCATACAATCAACATCCGAAATATAAGAAAATTATAGAAACAACAAAGAATTACAAAGCACATGATGAGCAAAATCAATGTTCAGAGGGTGATATAGTAAGAATAACGGAATCAAAACCGATATCAGGCGGCAAACGCTGGGTTGTTTCAGAAATAGTGGAAAAAGTAAAATAATAAGTTAATTTCAAAGGATGAAATAAAATGATACAGCAAGAGACAAGATTACAAGTAGCAGATAATACAGGTGCAAAAGAATTGTTATGTATCCGTGTAATGGGAAGTTCAAACAAGAAATATGCGCATGTAGGAGATGTAATTGTAGCGGCAGTTAAAGATGCAGCTCCGGGAATGCCCGTAAAGAAATCTGAAGTAGTACAAGCGGTAGTCGTAAGAACTAAAGCAGATATCAAACGTGCAGACGGCAGTGTAATCAGATTTGACGAAAATGCCGCAGTAATAATCAACAAAGACGGTAACCCGAGAGGTACCCGTGTTTTCGGGCCGGTTGCCAGAGAGTTAAGAGATAAAAACTTTATGAAAATAATCTCTTTAGCTCCGGAAGTTATATAGGAGAAAGACCATGAGAAATAAAAAACCGGTAGAAAAACATCCGATACACGTAAAAAGCGGTGATAAAGTCGTAATTACTTCAGGAAAAGACAAAGGCAAAGTAAGTTCCGTAAAAAAAGTTATTACTGCTGAAAACAAAGTAATAGTTGAGGGTGCAAATATAGTAACTAAAGCACAAAAAGCACAAGGCGGAAATCAAGGCGGTTTAATAAAAGTTGAAGCAGCTATGGATTCATCAAAAGTTATGCTATACTGCCCTGCTTGTGAAAAAGCAACAAGAATAAAGTATGATGTTGTTGATAACAAAAAAGTCCGTGTTTGCAAAAAATGCGGTGAAAAGTTAGACTAGCGGATTTTGCGAAAGGGTTACGCGAAGTGAACCCGAGTAACAGGGGCTGAAATGAGCGACAGCGTAGCGAGCGAATGACAAGCCCAAAGACATTAAAATCCAAGACAGTAAAAATTAATACAATGCAGAATAAATAAGTATGGGCAATCCGAGAGGGGTTGCATTCTACGAAAGGATAAGGAAATGACAGTAGTAACAAGAAATCTTAAAGACAAATACAATGAAGAAGTTAAAAAAGTTCTTCAAGAAGAATTTAAGTATGAAAATGTTCATCAAATCCCAAAATTAAGCAAAATTGTTTTAAATATGGGTGTTGGTGAAGCTTGTCATAACTCAAAGCTCGCTGAAGCAATCGTAAATCAATTAACAAAGATTGCAGGTCAAAAAGCATTATCAACAAAGGCAAAAAAATCAATAGCAGCATTCAAATTAAGAGAGGGAATGCCTGTTGGTGCAATGGTAACGCTTAGAGGCGAAAGAATGTATGATTTCTTACAAAAACTTATATGCGTAGTTCTTCCGAGAATTCGTGACTTTAGAGGCGTAAGCTCTAAAAGCTTCGATGGCAGAGGCAACTATACTTTAGGTTTAAAAGAACAATCATTATTCCCCGAAATTTCATACGATGAATTGGATGCAGTTCACGGTATGAATGTTTCAATAATAACGACAGCTAA
>CANPYB010000129.1 GCA_947587605.1 Candidatus Gastranaerophilales bacterium | reverse complement strand
TCAGAAGCAGTTACAAATTCTCTTTTTTTGATAGAAAGCACCATACCTCTTACTACTCTTGAAAATCCTGCCCAGCCGATTAATGCAAGAATAACCACAATAAGTGCAAAACGCTGAACACTGGTCATATTAGCGGGTAATATTGCGGCAAGAATTATTAAAAGGTAAAAACTCGGTATAGACATTATTGCTTCAGCCAGCCTCATCATAATAAAATCAGTTTTGCCGCCGAAATAACCCGAAATTCCGCCATAAATCATCCCGAGAGGAAAAGATACCAAAAGTGCCAAAAATCCGATTGTAAGTGAAATCTGCCCGCCGTATAAAAGTCTTGAAAAGTTATCGCGGCCGTTAATATCCGTTCCCAAAAGATAAAGCTCACCGCCTTTTTCCACATCATAAAAGTGTCTTTGGCAGGGAATTATTCCGAATAATTTATATTTATCGCCTTTTGCGAAATATTTAACTTTATATTTATGAGTCCTGTCTTGAGTATATTTGGTGTCGTAAGTTTCTTTTTCAAAACTGCGTATGTAATTATATGTATAAGGCGCGCAAAGTCTGCCTTTTTCGTTAATAATATATATTTTAGAGGGCGGTGCATACGCCTTATTGCGATTTGAATATTCTTTAGAATACGGACTTATAAAAGAAGCCAGAAAAACCGATATATAAAGAAAAACAAGAATATAAAACGCAATGCGGGCAAATTTATCCAGCATAATGCTTTGAAAAATATTTTTATCGGCGATATCTTTAAACTCGGGCAGATTAGCCATTACGCTACCTCCACTCTCGGGTCAACAATTTTTAAAAGAATATCCGCAAGCAAATTTCCCAAAACAAGCATAACAGTACCAATCATTAAGGAAGCCATAACAAGATTAATATCAGACTTCATAACCGCTTCCAAAATAAGCCTGCCGAGTCCGGGGAATTGAAAAACATACTCCGTTAAAGCAGCCCCGCTTAATAGTGAAGCAAATTCAAACCCCAATAAAGTAACCATAGGGTTAACGGCATTTCTCAGCGCGTGTTTATATATAACTTTATTTTCACTTAATCCCTTAGCACGAGCAAATTTAACATAATCAGCCTCAAGCACGTCAAGTAAATTACCTCTCATTTGACGCTGAAGTCCCGAAAGTGAAATGGTAAAAAGCACAACGACAGGTAAAACCAAATGATGAAGCACATCCAAAACCTTATGAAACGGAGTCATTTCAGAATAATTATAACTTGTAATTCCCCCCGTCGGAAACCAGCCTGTTTTTACCGCAAATATTAACAGCAAAAGCGCAAAAAAGAACGAGGGAATTGCCATTCCGATACTTGAAAGTATGGTTAAAATTCTGTCAACAGGCTTGCGCCAGTTTAGAGCGGCAACTATACCAAGCGGAATACCGACAAGCCATGTAAATAAAATAACAAAACCCGTAAGTAAAAGAGTATTCGGAATACGCTCAAGAAGTTTATCCGATACCTTTTCGCCGGTAGTACAATACCCCAAATCACCTTTAACAAAACTTTTCAGCCAAAGCCCGTATTGAACAATAACGGGTTTATCCAGTCCCAAGCGCTGAACTTCATAATTAAGAGTTTCCTGCGTAATAGACGGATTTAATTTTAACTCAGCCAACGGGTCAACGGGCGCAAGCCTTATCAGAAAAAAACTTATTATCGATACCATAAACAATAGCGGTATCGTTTGAAGAATCCTCTTAAAAATGTAACCTGCTAAATTCATACGCTAATTTTAAAATATATGTAAATTTTTGGCAATTAGTCTTAAATTAACCGAATTATGTAAATTATTATTTCAAAGTTATATACTGCTAATATTTTATCTTATCAAAATTTGATAAAATAAACTTAATCATCGGAGAGGGTAAATGAAAGTAATTTTTGGGGAACAGGCTGGCACAAGCCGTATATTCCAAGACATGTTAACTCCGCAAAGGAGAGAAGTTCCAAGCTGTAATAAACAAGGAAAAGCAGACACTTTTGAACCGCAGAATTTAAAAGAAAAAATAAAAAAGAATAAAAAATATTTAATTTTGGGAGCATTGGCAGGCGCGGCAATTATAGGCGCAATAGTAATAAAGAAAAACTTATCACCGTTATTTAAAGGCGCTGTACAAACAGCAGAAAACGGAGTAAAAAATCTTGAACCTACACCGCAAACGATAACTGGAAAAATGATTGAAAATGCAAAAACATTTTTAATAAATGACGTAAAAACAACGGGCGAAGCAAGTGTAAACGGAGTATGTATTTACGGTCCCGACTCAATCGGTAAAGAAGAAGCAATAAAAGGGCTTTTAGGAAGTTTACAGGATGCGGGATATAAAATCGAGCATGCACCGCGGGCAAAAGAAAAACCTTTAAAAGACATTAGCAGTGCGATAGTTGATTTAATACAACAAGCGGAAGAAAGATTTACAAAAACAAAGCAAAGAACTGCAATAGTAGTAAGAGATTTAGACCAAATAGCAAGCGACAGAAATTTAAGCGGCGGAAAAACAAGCTGTGTTATTAGCTCCTTAATTAAAATGCAGGATTGCAGAAAACGCGGTTTTACGTGGATATCTGAAGCTGTCGACATGACAAAAGCAGACAATGCGGTTACAAGAATGGGAAGAATGGAACATCAAATAGTAGCAATCCCTTCCATAAAAGATGATAAAGCTGTTTGGAATAAGTATATAGAGTTGATAGAAAAATTTAAAGACTCGCCAAAACGTGACAATTTATTGGCAGAAGCAAAAGAAATATTAAGCAGGAAAGGAATATAAACATTATGATTATAAGCGCAATAAACGGAGTAACCCCGATACGCGGAAATCAAACAAGAAAAAATCAATCGGCAAAAATCTTATACACCTTGCAAAAACCAAATATAGAACAATCAAATGGCAGCTGCGGCAAAGCTCAAGTCGGAATGTCAAACGGCAAAAAGTCACCCTCTTTCGGGATTGACCCGTTTATTTTAGGCTATCTGGCAATATATGCAGGAGTAATAGGAACAGCAGTTTACCAAAGCAACCGTCAAGAAAAACAAAGACTTGCAGAAGAAGAAAGAATTAAGAAAGAAACCGAAGACTCAATTAAACAAATATCCAAAGATTTAAGGGTATCTTATGAAGAAGCAGAAAAATACCATTGCGGATTTATGAATTTAGCGGCAATAAAACCCACAAACGACGGACATGAAATAGGATTAAATGCCGTACAAGGCTACGGAGTTGAAAAATACAGGCTCGCGGTAGATTTAATAGCACCTTTGGCAGCAAAACAATATGACAGATATATAAGCTATCATTCCGAAATTCCAAACGGAGTATTACTATACGGTCCGACGGGCGGGGGTAAAACTTATATGGCGGAAAAAGTCTGCGAACATTTAAGATACCTCGGTATAAAAGTGGAGGACGTTGAATTAAACGGAAATAATCATGCTCAAAACGTCAGAAATATTAAACAAGCATTTGCAAAAGCGGAAGAAAATTTTAATAAAACAGGGAAATATACGGTAATAAACTTTAAAGATGATGTAGATAACTTCTTTATGGACAGAATAGATAATCCCGAATGCGTTAAAGAAGTAAGGGCAATGTTAAGCTGTGCGGATAAATGTGCTAAAAGAGGCGCCGTTTGGATAGGTACAGCTAATAATCCAAAATTAATGGACTCGGCACTATTACGCCCCGGCAGAGCCGATTTTAAACTGGCAATCGGCGATATGAAAGATTTTGCAGTCGGAGATATGATTAAATATACTCTTTTCAAATACGATGAACAAGAAAGTACAAAAGATTTTGATTATGCAAAAGTTATACAGTATATGAAAGATAATTTATATGTATTTACTCCCGCAGAATTGGAATTATTTGTAAGTCAGGCAAAAAATCACAAAATTGTACCGGAGCAAAATATCAATGCTGATATGGTAATAGCCGAAATGCAAAGATATTCGCTAAATGATTTTCCGACATTAAATGAGAGAATGCAGCAAAGATTTGAAGAAAATAAAAAATATATGCAATCTTTTGATGAAGCACCAAAAACATAGTTAAAAAAAATAATATCCAAAGTATATATTTTTATTTACATGCTTTAAAAAATATTGTAAAATAAAAAAACAAATTGTGAGATTTGGGAAAAAAATAAAAAACTAAAAATGCGTAATTTATTACGTATTTTTGGTTACTTTGGAGAAGGTGAGGGATAAGTCATGGCAAATTTAGAAGAAGAACAGTTGTACGTCGTAAAAAAAGACGGTACTAAAGAAAAATTTGACCTGCAAAAAGTTGTAAATGCCGTAAAAAAATCGGCAAGACGCGTGTTAATTGACTTTACGGAGGAACAATTAAATAGTATTTGTTCTATTGTTGAAAATGAAGTAAAAAACAGCGAACATAACGAAATACAAATCCAAGAAATGCATAATATTGTTGAACAAGCATTAGAAAATGTTAATCATAAAGTATGCGAAAGCTACAGAAATTACAGAAATTATAAACAAGACTTTGTAAGAATGCTTGATAAAGTATATCAAGAAAGCCAAAAAATAATGTATATCGGGGATAAGGAAAACTCAAACTCCGACTCGGCTTTAGTATCAACAAAGCGTTCATTAATATTTAATCAATTAAAT
>CANPYB010000128.1 GCA_947587605.1 Candidatus Gastranaerophilales bacterium | reverse complement strand
GGCAGTGAATTTACGGTATCTGTTCCCGTTAAATAATTACATATTATATTGTTTAACGATTTTAGGCAAAATTAAATCCCATAATTGTTCTTTAGGATGAATTTCATCAGATTGCCAATATTTTTTATCATATAAATCAATATTTTTCATATAATCAGCTGCTTTTATTACTTCAATTCCGTATGATTTCAACGTATCTATTTCACTTTGAGGAAGTTCCTTTTTTGAAAGCTCCGGAAATTCAATCATGATAAACTTAGCGTTAGGATATAACTGATGAACAATGTTTGCACTTTGTTTCATAACTGCATTAAATAATTTAAAATTCTGTTCCTCTTCTTTTATATTTTTAGATACCTGTCTATTTAAAATACGTTTTATAAAAAATGAAGAATAAATCGGTTTAAATAAAGGCTTATTTTGAACGAGATTTCCCTTTGAGTCAAGTTTATACCTTAAATTAACCATATCAATAAGCGGATTTACTTGGTAATTATACAGTCTGTGAAGGTGGTTCCATATAAAAGTATAAATAACAAAATCAATATTTGGATAATCCGTCTTTAGATTTTTATCGGTAAGCTGGTAATACATGAATTGAGTTCCCGTAGCACCTTTAGACTTATTAATACAACTTCTTCCCGTTATATCTGATATTTTAAAGCAAGGTGTCTGATTATCCTCTAATCCTGCACCTTCCGCAAAAGAACAGCCAAGCCATAAAATCGGCGTTTTGTTTGTATCTTTTATAAAAGAATTTCTAAAAACAGACGGATTAAAATCTTTTAAAACTGTATATTTTGTTTGAAAATTTTGGGTATTATTAAATTGAGCCCTATCAGCCTGCTGTTTAAATTCTTCATTTTTTGCTTTTATTTGTTGAAAAGAAGCAAATTCAACCGTGCAAAGCGCAACTGTAATTAATAATAAATTTATAAGTATTCTTTTTAGCATGATAATTTTATTATATAATCAATTTTGAAAGAGGTATACATGAGTATAAAAGCACCAAAAGGAACAAAAGATATATTGCCCGAAGAAATTGAAAACTGGCATTTTATACAAAAAACGGCGGAAGATGTCTTTTTAAAGTCGAATTTTAAAGAAATAAGAACTCCTATTATTGAAGAAACCGATTTATTTGAACGCGGTGTCGGTGATACAACGGATATTGTAAATAAAGAAATGTATACTTTTACGAAAAGCAACAGAAGTTTAACGCTTAGACCCGAGAATACGGCGGGTGTTGTAAGAGCTTATTTGGAACATAATATGTACAGAGAAAGTCCGCCGGTAAAACTTTGGTATTTCGGACCTATGTTCAGATACGAAAGACCGCAAGCCGGCAGGCAAAGACAATTTCATCAAATCGGGGTGGAAATGTTTGGTGTGCAAGATGCTTCGGCAGATGCAGAGTGTATTTTACTTGCTTCCGAATTTTTAAAAGGTTTAGGCTTAAATGATTTAACAGTTGAAATAAATTCTTTGGGGTGTGATAAGTGCAGAGGAGAATATAAAGAACAGTTAAAAAAAGCAATAGCCCCATTTTTGGATAAACTCTGCGATGATTGTAAAAGCAGGTATGAAAAAAATCCCTTGAGAATACTCGATTGCAAAAATGAAACCTGTACTAAGCTGTTTGAAGAACATGACTTAAAAAATTCACTTTCGGGAGTAAAATTGTGTGATGAGTGCGCTATTCACTATAAAAATCTTAAAGAATATTTGAATGCTCTTAATATTAACTATGTTGAAAATACATTTTTGGTAAGAGGATTGGATTATTACACAAAAACCGTATTTGAAATAAAATCAAATAGTTTGGGCTCTCAAAATGCAGTATGCGGTGGCGGAAGATATGACGGACTTTTAGAAACATTGGGCGGACCAAAAACTCCTGCCGTCGGCTGGGCAATGGGTGTTGAAAGGTTAAATTCGTTAATATCGGTCAAAAAAGTAGATTTAATTGATTTCTTTATAGTATCAAATAATCCGACTGAAACTTTGAAACTGGCTGTAAAATTAAGAGAACATGGTTTTAAAGTCGAATTTGATTATAACTTCAGAAAATTTGCCAAACAGCTTGAAAAGGCTTCAAAAACAGCTAAATATGCAATCATACTTGGTGAGGATGAAATAAAAGGCGGATATTATACAGTTAAAAATCTTGCAGTATCATCTCAAGAAAAATTATCATTTGATGAAGTCTTAAACATTAAAAAATAATGTGTTTAACAGCTGAAAGTTCTTCATAAGATACTCCCGCTTCGGATAATTCTTCAATTGTTATTCCGAAAAGGCTTATAAGATTTTTTGTTTCTTCTTTTATTGAGTTATTTCTTATATCTTTAATAATATTACTTATGACCGTTTTTCTTTTTAGAACGGGTGTAATATTTTCCGTAATTTTATTTAAAATTCTTTTTTTAGATTTTCCCATAGTATAAATAATATATTTAATGAGAAATCAAAACAATATTATTATAAAAAACATAATGTTAAAAAATGTAAAATTTAGATAAAAATTAAGTTAGATTACCGCAATTTTTTACATTCAGCATTGTTAGCACGGTATAATTTAATCATAAAGGAGTAAGTTTTCATGAACATTAACAAAATTTCAATCGGTCAAATAAAACCGCAGGTTAGTAAAATCCATAAGAAAAATAATAATGTAACCTTTCAAGGTGACAGTAAACAAAGTGCGGCAAAAGCAGCACTTGTTGCCGGAGGTTTGGCTACTTTGCTAACGGGATGTGCTCCCAAAGTTAATGATGTAAATGATGTTGAATTTCAACCGGATCCGACAATAGATGCATCAACAACCGAGGATACACAAAAAAATGCGGATGTATCAAC
The DNA here is from genome assembly GCA_947587605.1 of Candidatus Gastranaerophilales bacterium. Classification (GTDB taxonomy): domain Bacteria; phylum Cyanobacteriota; class Vampirovibrionia; order Gastranaerophilales; family Gastranaerophilaceae; genus Avigastranaerophilus. Next base: position 1,849 of record CANPYB010000128.1, on the reverse strand, counting down.
TTCTGCCGGAATTATATTAAATGATGCAATGACAAATGCCTCAAAGACTTCTCCTACCGATATAACATTATCTATGCTCCCTGTTTCAGAGTTCTATTTTACAAACTCTGACGGTGAAGTGATTTTATATCCGAATGAAGAATTACCAAAAAATGATGCAGGTTCCGTAATAGTTACAGTTACAAAAAACGAATCGGAAAGAGCTGATGAGGGAAATACGTTAGGTGAAATAATTTCAAAAGTATTCTCAACAGAATTGGCAGGCTATGATGACTCTGAAAAAATAAACATAAGAAACAAAATGATTGATGAGATAATACAATCTAATCCTTCTTTAGCAAAATATATTAAAACCGAGCTTGGAGAAAAAGCAAAAAGTTATGATGTTTTGGCAGCTTTGAATTTATATGAGGGAACATCAAGCCAAGATGAAACTTTAGATACAAGATTATTGATTATTCCGTCGGCAGTTGTTTACCAAGTACAAGGTGAAGAACCTCAGGATGTAACTTTTTGCAATTCTATGAATTCATATATGCCTAAGTTTGTTACGGGAAATGTTATTACAGATGGTGATGCAAACATAGATGAAAATGAATTCAATTCGTTGTCAAATTTAATTTATGCCGCATACGGTGATGATATATCAGGCGAAGCATATCGTGATATTTTATACGCAATTGTAAATTCACCTAAAAATGCTGTTTATTTTGAAAACTTAATTGATAATATGAATTTCTTTGATATGATACAAGTTGCAAGCATTACTGATATTAACAGAACTTTAGATGAAAATATTACTGATGATATGTTAGGTGTAACGCTTCCTACTGTTACAACCTTAAGAAATCAAGCACATAATGCCGATATGTCCGTTAAATCAAGTGACGGAATTATATATCAAATATCTCCCGGAGCTGTTACAGATGGGCAAGATGACAGAGTAATAGTTATACATGATAAAACCGATGATATGAAATCAGGTGATGTATATGCTTTGAGAGATTTACTTCAATTCTATTCATCTCCGGACGGTAACGGAAGATTTGCTAATGTTGTTGACGGTAAACTTCAATTAAACGGAAATGTTAACTATGTAAATCAATTTGCAACTCAAATAATGCAGCAAATAGTTTATGCTAATTTGCCGATATTCACTGCACCTTATGAAGATGTAAACGGTGTTCATAATTTTGGTGTATTTGATGTTGATTCTGATTTTGACACAACAGGTAAATCAATAGATGAAATTATACAACATGCAAAAATTAATTTAAGCAGAATGGCAGGTTTTAGTTTCGTTGACGAAAACGGCGAATCAAGATTTGAAGACGGAGTAAAAATCAATCTTCCTCAATTTAATTATAAGATTAATGAATGTAAAACATTAAAACCTTGCAAACCAAATTCTGATTGTGATAAACCGTCAAAATCGGATGATAATACAAAACCAACGGAACCAACAAAGCCGACGGAACCAACAAAGCCGACGGAACCAACAAAGCCGACGGAACCAACAAAACCGACGGAACCAACAAAACCGACGGAACCAACAAAACCGACGGAACCAACGAAACCAACCGGACCAACGGGACCAACCGGACCAACGGGACCAACCGGACCGACAGGACCAACGAGACCTACAACACCAACCGTGCCGACAACACCGACAGGTCCATCATGTCCTGAAGAACCTCCAATTGAAGATTATGAGCCAGAAGATCCTCCGGTCATACCGGGTGATGATGAAGATGATCCGACACCTCCGCCGTCAAAACCGGGTGATGATAAACCGTTAGATCCCAACAACCCTCCGACAGGTGATGTGGATCCTGAAAAACCTGACGAT
>CANPYB010000127.1 GCA_947587605.1 Candidatus Gastranaerophilales bacterium | reverse complement strand
TATGACAGCTCTTTTAATTTTTCCGTATTTGCAAGTATATCAAGCTCTTTACTTAATTTTTCATCTTCGTTTATATCTTCAATTTTTGTATCTTCTATCTCTTTTATTTGAAATCTTAAAAAGTCTTCTTGCTGACGCTTATTTTCAACTTCTTTTGTAATTTCCTCCAAATGCTTCAACAAAGCAGTATATTTCAGATATTTTTCCCTATGATTTTCCACGTTATCTCTATGCGGTTTTAATGCAAAATCATCAAGCAAAATTATATGATTTTTCTGCTGTAAATAATTATAGCTTTGGTGCTGAGTGTGAATATCCAATATTCCCTCGCGCAATTCCTTTACAAAATCCTGCGTTACCAAAACTCCGTTAATTCTTGAACGCACGCTTGAGGTGGTTATTTCCTTTGATAATATTATTTCGTTACCCGATGTTTCTATTCCGTTTTTTTCCAAAAGCGAAAAATCAAACGTATCTTTTAATTCAATTGTTAACTCAATATAAGCACTTTGAGCACCGGATTTTATAACTTCTTTTGAGGTCTTTGCCCCAAGTGCATTATCTATTGCGCCTATTATAATGCTTTTCCCTGCACCCGTTTCGCCCGTAAAAACATTAAACCCTTTATCAAATTCAAGTGTTATATCATCAATCAATATATAATTTTTTACGGTAACGGATTTTATCATTTTATCCTTTCCAAGATAAACCCCAATGGAGTTTTTCTTTTAATACGGAATAAAAAGAATTTTTCTCCAAATTTAAAAGGACTAATTTTGCGCGGTAGTCACTCTTTTTAACTTCTATCTCATCATTAATGCCTAAAGAATAAGTGTCTTGACCGTCTGCGGATATTTTAAGCAGAGGCTTGTTCTGGCTTGATGTTACTTTTATTACTTCACTTGAGGGAATAACAATAGGTCTTGCATTCATTGTATGAGGACATATAGGGACTACAACAACCGCATCCAGTATCGGAGCAAGTATCGGCCCGCCTGCCGATAGCGTATAAGCGGTTGAACCCGTCGGGGTAGATATTATTATTCCGTCTGCAAGATAATCACATACTATATTATCGTTTATATGAACATATAATCTTGATGTTCTTGAAAATCCGTCGCCCTTTATAACTATATCGTTTAAGGCATTCATTTTTCCGTCAAGCGCGGTAAGCATTATTCTGTCTTCTACTTTAAAGCAGCCTTTCAAAAGAAAATCAACCGCTTCTTTTATCTGAGTTGACTTTGCCTGAGACAAAAATCCCAGCCGGCCTAAATTTATACCCAATATCGGCACTTCATATTTTGAATAGTATCTTGCAGTCTTTAATATTGTTCCGTCACCGCCCAATACAAAAGCAAATGTTATGTTCTCATTAAATTTATCTGTAGTTAATATTTGCGCATTTACCTGATTATCGGCTAATATTTCTTTTAACTGTTCGGCAGTATACTGTGCTTTTTGATTGTCCTTATTATAAAATATCCCTGCCCGTGTCAAATCTATTTCATCACCGTAAACCGATTTTATCATTTTTTACTCCGCTTTTTTGTATGCCATTAATAATCCGTCGGGCAAATCCAGTATTTGTACCTGATAATCTTTATGATTTGATATTACCTCTACAAACGGTGCAACCTTTTTTGCATGGGATAAAACATTATCGGCAAGTATTACTCCGCCTTTTTTCAACTTTGGATGCACCTCTTCAAAAAACCTTAAATATTCTTCCTTATTTGCGTCAATAAATACCAAGTCAAATTCTTCATTTATTTCATCTTTTATTACATCATACGCTTGACCTGTTTTATAAGTTACTTGAGGAGTTAATCCGCAATATTCAACATTTTCACGTGCCAGACATTGCCTTTTTTCCCAAAATTCTATGGTCGTAAGATGTCCGTTTGTTTCTTTTAACGCGTCAGATATCCATATTGCGGAATATCCGTTTGATGTACCAAGCTCCAATACATTTTTAGCTTTCATTAATTTTATAAGCATACTGATAAAATTGCCCGTCTGATGAGATATATTCCAGTACTCATCAGATGTTTTTTCCAATTCCGTAAGTAATCCCGCTGTTTTACTGTCCATCTTGTCTTTCCAGAATTGTTATCATATTTATATGCTCGCTTATCGGATACGCTTGCAGAGCTTTGTCTTTTTCAAGGTCATATACCGCATATTTAAAATCAGACATATTTGTTATAACCGCCAAATTAGTATCGGGGACTGCTGTTATTGATTTAGAAAATCCGCCCATCGGTAATTTTTCGCTCTTTACGCTGTCTGACGAAATATTATATGTGTAAACCGCATTTTCACCTGCGCTTAATACATATACATTACCGTTTCTTTCAAGCATATCAACAGGTTTTGCACCGATTTTTACATCTTTTATACTTGTAGCATACATTTTTACAGGTTCTAATTCATCATCATCTCCGCTATTGTCGTAATCCGTAACCAGTGAGTCACCTATATTATCCGCATTAGCTTTTTCTTCTTTGCTCATTTCATCCGCAAATTTCTTAGCCTTTGAACTTTTTGTTACCTTATTATCCTGTAATAAATCATAATATACAACTCTTAATGCAGGCTTTGTTCTTGCTATTAAATACATTAAGTTGTTGTTTAATATTATTTTTGTTACATTCGGATAATTTGTTATAAGTTTATTTTCGTATTCATGCTCCAAATCTAAAACATATATATTAGATGTTTTAATGTCGGTATATGCCAGCATTGTTCCGTCCTGCAATAATGATAATCTTTGAGGAGAGCCTGCCAGCTGTACTTTTTCGGTAACCGACATTTTATCCAAATCTATGATTGATAAAGATTCATCTTCCACGCTTGCAACATAGGCTTTTTTATTTGCTTCATCCACTGCAATTTCAGAGGGAAGCGCAGTTAAATCTATATTTTTTACTATATATTCATTTTCTACATCAACCACATCTATATTTTTTTGTTTATTTGTAGCTATTAACAAATATTTTCCGCCCATTACGGGTTTTATATCTTTCATAACTCCCGATGTTTTTAAAGAATATAAAGGTTCTGATACGGTTGAAGAAAATACTTGCAAGTATTCCGTTTGATAGTTATTTACAAAAAACAGTTTATTTTTCAATTGTGCGGGAACATTATATTTTTTTGTATCCGCAACTCGCTTGCCTCCGGGCAGAGGAGCTGTTTTTCTTCCAGTTATGAATGCCGATGTTTTTGCGCTTCCTATCAGCGGAATTTGAACATCACCTAATATCCCAGCAAAATTTTCCGGTAATACCAGACCATGAGGCACCATTAAATCCTGCGGAAGCATTCCCGTTTTTATTTGAGACGGAAGCTCGGGAAGATTTTTCACCGTTAAATTTCCATCCGGGGTTCTTACAAGTTTTATTAAGCTGAAGTTATTATTGAACAGCACCATATCCGGAAGTTTATCCATTGACTGATTGGCAGGATATGTTTTTTCGATTTTTAAAGTTTCCACTTCTTTAGGTTCGGCAGGGTATACAGGCAAATACATAATATTGTCGTTATACACAACTACACTGTCAAACCTTATTGACGGTACTTTCTTTTGTGAGATTAAATAATCTTTTACTTCTTTCGGTAATTGACTTGCCTGCGCTTGTATAGAAGTAAAAATAAGTATTATTAAAGCTGATATTATAGTTTTTATTTTCATATTCTTCCCACTTAATTATGAAGTACTTTTTTCATTTTATCAACGAATTTTGACGAGGGCTTTTTGTTACAATTAATTTCATATAATTTTGTATACAATTCTTTTTCTTCAGCCGTTATATTTTGCGGAGTTTTAATTTTAACCACAAAATTATGGTTCCCGCGCTTTGTATTGTTACCAAGATATGGAACACCCGCGCCTTTTAATTGTAATATTTTATCCTGCTCAACACCTGCGGGGATTTCAAGCTCTCGTTTTCCGTCGATTGTATCGACTTCTGTTTTATCGCCCAGCACAGCTTGCGGGAATGTAATATCAAGAGTTGAGTATATGTCAAACCCGTCGCGTTTAAATTTTTCGTGTTCTTTTACGTATATTACTACAATTAAATCACCTGCTCTGCCCCCGTTTTTTCCGCAGTTTCCCTCTCCCGATAATCCTATTCTTGAACCGTCATTTACTCCTGCGGGTATATTTATTGTTATTTTTCTCTCTGTTTCTATTCTTCCGTCACCTTTACATTTAGGGCAGGGATTTGAATTAATCTTTCCGCTTCCGTTACATTTCGGGCAGGTTGTAATTTGTCTGAAGCTGCCGAGAGGAGTATTTGCCACTTGTTGAACACGTCCCGTTCCTCCGCAGGTCGGGCATACTTCGGGTTTGCTGCCCTTTTGCGCGCCTGTTCCTCCGCACTCATCACATGTTTCCAGATGAGTTATTTTTACTTCTTTTTTTACACCGAATACGGCTTCTTCAAAATCTATTTGTAAATTTAATCTTAAATCAGCACCGTTTTGAGGACTGTTCGGATTTGTTGCTCTGCCTCCGCCGAAGCCAAATCCGCCTATACCGCCAAAGAAACTTTCAAATATATCATTTAAGTCGCCAAATCCTGCGTCAAAAGGACCTGATGTTCCGTATCCGGCATCACGAAGTCCGTCTTCGCCGTACCTGTCATACGTTGCACGTTTATTATCATCCATTAATGTTTCATAAGCCCTGCCAAGTTCTTTGAATTTTTCTTCAGCGTCGGGAGCTTTATTTACATCAGGATGATACTGTCTTGCTTTTTTTCTGAATGCCGATTTTATTTCCTCTTTACTCGCATTC
>CANPYB010000126.1 GCA_947587605.1 Candidatus Gastranaerophilales bacterium | reverse complement strand
GCGGTGGCTATAATGGTTGTTGCAATGCATATGGGAATTGTATTACACTGGGTGCTACGAAATGTAGATAAATAAACGTTAAGTAATGGTTTTTTTCCCCCCCCACACACACATACTTGCACATCAATCAAAAAATAATATTATACATTAGGCAAATCGCCTTTAACAACTGCCATTTCTTCTGATTCCAGTCCGAACTCTTTACATAAAGCCTTAATAGCGTTATTGGCTTTATCTTTTTCAACCAGACAGCTTATTTTTATTTCACTTGTAGAAATCATTTTTATGTTGATATTATTATCTGCAAGTGCTCTGAACATATCGGCCGCAATACCGGGTCTGTCTACCATGCCCGCACCTACGATAGAAACCTTGGAAATATTTTCATCAATTAAAATTTCACCCGAGTTAAACTCGTTTTTAACATTGTTGATAATATTTAAAGCGGAGTCTAAATCATCTGCATCAACGGTGAACGCAATGGAGTTTTTGCCGTTAGAAGCCAAAGATTGAATAATCATGTCAACGCTTATATTATTTTTAGCAAGAGCACCGAATACTTTAGCTGCAGTACCGGGGATATCCGGAAGCTGTGAAAGTAAAATTCTGACTTGAGAAGAATCAGCTGCGACGCCTGCAACGGGTTTATAAATTTCCATATTATCAACTCCTATAATTAAAGTACCTAAATTATCCAATTTAAAAGAACTGCGGACTCGAAGCGGAACATTAAATTGTTTAGCCGTTTCAACGCTTCTCGGGTGCAGAACGTTAGCTCCGACTCTTGCAAGTTCAAGCATTTCTTCATAAGAAATAACATCGGTTTTTTGAATATTCGGAACAATTCTGGGGTCTGTAGCATAAACACCCTCGACATCAGTGTAAATGTCGCACCTGTCAGCTTTTAATGCCGCTGCAATAGCTACGGCAGATGTATCCGAGCCGCCTCTTCCCAGTGTTGTAATTTCTCCGTCGGGAGTGACACCTTGAAATCCCGCAACAACAATAATATTTCCGTCATTTATATATTTTTGCAGTTTTTCTGTTTTGATATCGACAATTCTCGCTTTTGAATGGATACATTCTGTTATAATACCGACCTGCTGTCCGTTCATACTGATTGCTTTATATCCGTGAGATTGAATTGCCATGGCTAAAAGTGCTATAGAAACCTGCTCACCCGTTGAAAGAAGCATGTCCATTTCTCTTGAATCGGGATTTTTTGTTACTTCTTTTGCCAGTTTAATTAAGTAATCAGTTGTATGTCCCATTGCAGAAACAACTACAACTACATCATTTCCGTTCTCTTTTTCTTTTATGACGGCTTTTGCTACGTTATGTATTTTTTCTACGTCTGCTACCGATGTTCCGCCAAATTTTTGGACAATTATTCCCACAATTTTACCCTTTATTAATGTTCAGTGTTTTAATAATATCAGCTTCTTCCGTTTTATTCAGTTTCTTTGAATAAGTATCAAGCATGTTTTCATTATAATTCGACGGACTTTCTTCGACAAGTATTTTATATGCACTGTAAAATAAAGTTGTAAATAATTGTGAATTTTGCTTTTCTTCGGTAAAAGAATATAAGATACTTAATGCTTCCTGGGGTTTTCTTAAATTTATTAAAGCATTTGCTTTTATAATTTTAGCGTCATCATTGTTTTCGGATACATTAATGGCTAAATCGGCTTTTTCTATAGCTTCCGTATAAATCCCCGATTTTAAAAGCACTAAAGCATAAACAGTTAATACTTTTGCACTTTTTCTGTTAATTTGAAAAGCGGTTCTTATTTTTCGCAGCGATTCTTTTGTGTTTCCGATATTTACAAGACAAACACTGTAATTTATTAATGCTTCAATATGGTTAGGGTAATAATCGACTGTTTTTTCATAGTATTCAATACTTCTTTTTATTTTGCCCAATTTATAAAATGAGTTAGCAATGTAAAAATATAAATGTGAATTTTTTGATGAAATATTTATTGCATTGAAGAACCATTTAATTGCCGCATCAAAATTGCCCTTTGCATAGCAGAGCATGCCTAAATCGGCAGGCGCATTATAATTTTCGGGATTTTTCTCTATCGCGGATTTGAATAATTTTTCCGCTTCGTCATAATCTTTGTTTTTGTAATAACAGTAACCGAGCCTGTAAATTGCATTGTCGTTATTAGGATTTTTTTCAAGCGCTTTTTGTATTTTGTCTTTAGCTTCTTCAATTTTGTTTGATTTTATAAGGGAAATTCCCCAGGCAAGCAGATATTCAAAATCATCAATTCCTTTTTCTGCGCCTAATTCAAAAATTTTTAACGCTTCATCCGTTTTATTCATATTAAAATAATTTTGAGCATAAAGAATGTAAATTTCGGGATTTTCCGGATTGTCCTCCAGGGCGCGTCTTGAATATTCCATTACTGCGGTATAATTTTTTTCTTTTTTATAGCAAAGAGCAAGATAATAATTCAAATTTTTATAATTGGGTTTTAGTTCTTCAAGTTTTTTAAATTCCAAAAATGCTTCTTGAATATTGTCTGTTTCAAATAATAAAACTCCGAGCAGAAAATATGTGTGTTCGTTTGCGGGATTTAAATATTTTGATTTTTTAAGCATTTGAACGGCTTTATCTTTTTTCTTAAGTTTTGCAAGCAAAACACCGTAATTCAAATATACTTCATAGTCATTTGGTGCTAATTTTACGGCATTTTTGATATTAATTTCTGCTTCATCATATTTTTCAACGGCAGTAAGAACACTAGCTAAAACGGAGTATGCAAAGGCATTTTGGCTGTCACGTTCAATAGCTTTTTTTAATGCTTCTTCCGCTTCTTTATATTTTTTAAGTTTTGCATAAATAACACCAAGGCTTAGGCATGGCCGCGGGTTTTGATTGGACATTAAAACTGCTGTTTCAAGTTTTTCTATCGCGCTTTTAAAATCCTTAGTATCGGCAAGGTGCATACCCCAATTTGTATAGGCTAAAGCGGGTATCTCAATATTATGAGATATCTTTAAATAATCATTTGTAAAATTGTTAAGTTTTTCTATTCTTTTAAATATTTGAGTAAAAAAATTTTTCATAATAATAAATCAGCTATTTCGCGAACTGCTCCGCTTCCCCCGCAGTTATTTGTAACAATAATGTTTTTAATTATTTTTACTTTATAATGTGCATTAGGAACAGTTACAGGGTATTTAACGTATTCCAGACATTCGATATCATTAATGTCATCCCCGATATAAACAGTATTTTCGGGAGATGTATTATATTTTTCAATAAGTGATTTTAAAATATTAATTTTATTTCTTTCATTTTGAAAAGTATCAATCATAGGGAATTTACTTTTAAGAACATCAATGGCACTAGAAGTTTCACCTGATAAAACCGCAAAATTAACATTTTTTTTAATGATTACGGAAATAGCCATTATATCTTTATAATCAATAATTTTAGAGGTGCGTCCGTCTGAAAAAATTTGAAGTTTTCCGTCGGTAAAAATACCGTCAAAATCACTTACAACAAGTTTAATATTTTTAAAATTAACATCATTTATATTCATGTAAAACATTATAAAATATAAATGAAAAACATAAAATGTTTTAAGTTAAGTTACAAAAATAAAATAAAATTACTTGATTTAAAATTATGCTTATGTTTTGATAAAGTGGAAAAGGAAATAAACCAAATAAACAACGAAAATAAATGGAGATTAAACCGCATGGTTAAGATAAGATTAAGAAGATTAGGATATAAAAAGAACCCTATGTACAGGATAGTAGTTTTAAATTCTACAACAAAAAGAGAAACTGCCCCTATAGAACAGTTAGGCTATTATAATCCAAAAACAAAGGAAATGAAGTTAGATAAACAATCTGCATTAAATTGGGTAGCAAAAGGCGCACAGCCTACTCAAACAGTAAAGTTCCTTATAGACAGATGTAATGATGACGGAACATTAAACTATGAAAAGAAAACAGTAGAAAAATTATCTAAAAAAGCACAGGCTAAATTGGAAGCAGAAAAAGCAAAAGCTGCAGAAACGGCAGAAGCCGCTGAAACAACAGAAGCTACGGAAGAGGCATCTGCATAAAATAAATTTTTACAGGGAAAGAGAACACTTATTTACCGCTTTAACAAAGGCGGTTTTTTTTATATAATTTTCTATGGCAATCGGGAATAAAATAAAATGACACAATGGGAAATAATTGTTTTAGCCGCTGCACTTGCTATAGATGCAATGATAGTAAGTTTTTCTTACGGATTGAAAATAAATGAAAACAAATTATACAATTCTTTAAAACTTGCGTTGACATTCGGATTTTTTCAGTTCATAATGCCCGTAATCGGTTGGGGGATAAGCTCAAGTTTTTATGAATTATTATATATATATTCAAAATGGATAGTGTTTGGAATATTTACGGCATTGGGAATAAAATTTTTGTTTTCAAAAGAAGAAAAAGAAAGCCAAAGAGACTGCATAACATTAATATGTCTGTTAAGTCTTGGTGTTGCAACAAGTATAGATGCGCTTGGAGCAGGAATAACAATAAAATTTATCGGGATAAATATAATAAAACCTGCAATAGAAATAGGAATTGTAACAATAATACTATCCATGACGGGGTTTTGGTCGGTAAATAAGTTAAAAAAGCTGCCTGCAAAGGGATTAGAGATAGCAGGAGGGGTATTATTAATATACTTAGGGATAAAATCATTGTTTTAAATATACTATTGCGAAATAAAAATGTTTAAGATAATATGAAAAAGAAGCGACAAGCATAATGTATGCGGAAGTAGCTCAGTTGGTAGAGCATCTGCCTTCCAAGCAGAATGTCGCGGGTCCGAGTCCCGTCTTCCGCTTT
>CANPYB010000125.1 GCA_947587605.1 Candidatus Gastranaerophilales bacterium | reverse complement strand
TTTCATCGGGATTATGGCCGTTTTCCACTATGGGCTGGCCTAATACCGAAGCAGAAGATTTTAAAAAATTCTACCCGACCTCAACTCTTGTAACAGGGTTTGATATTATTTTCTTCTGGGTTGCAAGAATGATTACTATGGGCGAAGAATTTACAAAAAAAGCTCCTTTTTCAACTGTTTATATCCACGGCTTAATTAGAGATGAAAACGGGCAAAAAATGTCTAAATCAAAAGGCAACACTATAGACCCTGTCGGAATTATTGATAAATACGGCTGCGACGCTTTAAGATTTACCTTAACATCCCTTTGCACATACGGCGGACAGGATATTAAAATAAGCGACGAAAAATTCGAATACGGAAGAAACTTCGCAAATAAAATCTGGAACGCTTCAAGATTTGTTTTAATGAACCTCGAGGGCGTTGATAATAATAATATTGACTTTAACAATCTGACATTGGCTGATAAGTGGATTTTAAACAAACTGAATGAAACAGCAAAAGAAACTAACGAAAATATAAAAAACTACAGAATAGGCGAAATGGCGCATACGCTTTATGATTTCTTCTGGAATTCATACTGTGATTGGTATGTAGAAATAGCAAAAATCCAGCTGCAAGACGAGAATTTAAAACTTAACACTCAAAGGGTATTAAAATATGTTCTTGATATGACTTTAAGACTATTACATCCCGTTATGCCTCATATAACCGAAGCTATCTGGCAATTACTGCCCAAAAATACGGATGTAAAAGCTATTATGCTTAGCAAGTTCCCGATTTATGAAAAAAACTTAGTCTTTAACCAAGAAAATACTCAAATGGAGCTTGTATTTGAAACAATTAAGTCATTAAGAAATGTCCGTCAAAGTTTTAATATTCCCGTTTCAACAAAAATCAATATTGAAATACTGGCAGACAGCAAAGAAGAAGATGTTTTCAAAAAAGTTGAAGCATATATTCACCGTTTAGCAAGGGTTGAAGATATAAAATATGTTGACGAAACACACAAAACTCAAAAACAATCCGCATCAACGGTCGTAAGCAGTTCTAAAATAAATATTCCGCTTGCGGGTTTGATTGATTTAGATGAAGAAATCAAACGCCAGAATAAAAAGCTGGAAAAATTAACAAACGAGAAAAACTCTCTGCTTGCAAGAGTCAACAATGAAAAATTCATGAATAACGCAAAACCGGAGCTTATAGAGCAGACAAAAGCAAGAATAAACGAAATAACAATACAGGAAAATACAATTAATGAACTTATAAATTCACTTATGTAGACAAAAAAATGTTATAATTGTGTTAAGGCAGATAGTGAGGACAGATATGAGTGAAACATATACTTTATATACCAGATCAAATTTTGACGGATTAGTTTGTGCAGCATTATTAAAAGAAATCGGATTAATTAATGAAGTTAAATTTGTTCATCCGAAAGATGTTCAAGACGGTAAAATTCAATTAACGGAAAATGATATAACCGCAAGTTTGCCATACTGGGACGGAGTTTATATGGCATTTGACCACCATTCAAGCGAAACTGTAAGAAACATACGCATAAAAGATAATTACATAATAGAACCGACTGCACCGTCATCTGCCAGAATAATATTTGAATACTTTGGCGGAGAAGAAAGATTTTCATCAAATCTTCACGACCTTATGGATGCAGTGGATAGAGCCGATTGTTCAAGTTTTACGCAAGAAGATATATTAAATCCAAAAGGCTGGGTACTTCTTAATTATTTAATGGATCCAAGAACAGGTTTAGGGAGATTTAGAAACTTCAGTATTTCCAACTATAATTTAATGCTAAAATTAGTTGATTTATGTGCTTCAAAACAGATTGACGAAATTATGAGAGATAGTGATGTTAAGGAAAGAATAGATTTATATTTTAAAGAACAGGATAATTTCATAGAACAAATTAAAAGATGTACGAAAGTTGACGGAAATATTGCTGTTTTAGATGTAAGGAACGAAGAAATAATACATGTCGGCAACAGATTTATGATTTATGCACTATTCCCCGAGTGCAACCTGTCAATACATACATTTTACGGGAAACAAAAGCAAAATACGGTATTTGCAGTAGGTAAATCAATCATAAACTGCACATGTCCGATAGATATAGGTGCAATGATGTATGAATATGACGGCGGCGGACACATGAATGCAGGCACCTGCCAGATAGAAAATGATAAAGCTGATGAAACTTTGGAAAGTATACAATTAAGGATTAAAGAATTGGAAAAAGAAAACAGCCCCGAATAGGGCTGTTTTTTTTATTTCCTTAACTCTAATAATTTATTCTCCGTTAATAAACCGTTATCCTTTTCAATCCATATTTGATTTGCCGCACATAAGTTTTGAGGAATAACGACCCTTTTTAATACGGCATAATTAATATCGGTAAAATTAATATCATCAAGCTCTTGAACATAAAAATCACTGCTACCGCAGTTAGGGCAGAATTTAGATTCGGGTTTTATATCGTATCCTGATATTGCTTTGCGTTTGATATTGCAGCAGCTGCAGCGAACCATATACCATTTATTTTTCACTAAAGCACCGCAATCGGGGCAGTAACATTCATCTAAATCACTTCTAAGGTGCTCGTGATTACATTCTGTTTTATGTTTAAAGAAATCAATCAGCATATTTTATATATAATGACGATTTTTTTTAAGTCAATATTTAATCCAGTGTCGCACTTTGCCGCCGACTGTCTTGAAATTTCTTTTCGCTCGGGATAGTCGCTCGCTCGACTTCGTCTTGCACTCGCTTTACCCTCGCTTACCGGACTTGCGTCCGTCCGAAATTCCGCTCATCGTCGCCGTATAAGTGCTCAGACTCCACTTCGTTACGCATACAAGCTCGCAAAGCTCATTCTTCGCTTGCTCGTTTTTTAACCTTTTAAAGTTGCCACTCAAAAATTTCTCTCAGTTTCACATACAGGCTCAATCATCCTCACTCCGTTGCGGTGTTTCGCTTTGTAACGTTCCTTATCGCAAAATTTTCTCGGACAATATCTTGTGAAAATTATTTTGATTAGTTTTTATATTTAATATAAAGTTTAAGATTTTCAATGAAATATTTTATATCTTCGTCACTAAGCACTTTTAAATAATTAATTAGTCTTTCTTTGTTTGTATTTTTTTTAATATTTAAATTATTTTCTTCTTCAAATAATTTACTTACGGGAATATCAAATACATCTGCAATTAACTGTAATAATTGCGCAGACAAAAATTGTTGTCCGTTTTCTATTCTGCTGATGTTAGACAGATTTATTGATAATCTGTAAGCCAATTCTTCTTGAGAAAGATTGTGTTTTAATCTGTAATTTTTTATATTTTTTCCTAAGTTTTTTAAAAGTTTCATATTATATAGTTTATGGCATTTTACTATATATCACTATGCAGTATAACAGTATGAAGAACATATACATTTATACTAAAAATACATTAATATAATAAAAGTGAAAACATAAAATCAAGCAATTAAAAAGTATTATTTTCTTTCATACTTTAATCAATAGAAAAAATATCCTGCAAATCGGCGTATGTAAGAGTTTTACCGATATTTCTATCAACGCTGATTACGGAATCAACCAAGTTTCTCTTATCCTGTTTGAGTTTTTGGATTTTTTCTTCAACAGTATTTTTGGTAATTAAACGGTAAACAAATACTTTTTTAGTTTGACCTATACGATATGCTCTATCTGTTGCCTGATCTTCAACAGCAGGATTCCACCATGGGTCATAATGAATTACATAATCCGCACCCGTTAAGTTCAAACCTGTTCCGCCGGCTTTTAAGCTGACAAGAAATATCGGGATAGTTTCATCAGTATTAAATCTTTCAACAACTTCCTGCCTGTTCTTTGTTGAACCTGTTAAGTATTCGTGTTTGATGCCTTCTTTTGTAAGCCATTCTTTTACTATATCAAGCATATCTACAAATTGCGAGAATAACAGTATTCTGTGGCCTTCGGAAATTATTTCTTCCAGCATTGATTTTAACTGTTCAAATTTACCCGAAGTTTCAATACCTTTTTTATTTTCTTTATCGTAAAGCCGCGGGTGACAGCAGATTTGGCGAAGTCTTAACAATGCCGAGAATATACTCATGCGGCTTTTTTCAAGTCCGTTTTCCGCAATGGATTTAAACAGTTCTTCTTTTGTTGAATCAAGCACTTCAAGATAGAAATCGTGCTGTTCGGGAGTAAGTTCGCAGTACGCAATGTTTTCAACTTTATCTGGCAAATCTTTTGCTACGTCACGTTTCATACGGCGTAATATAAACGGATAAATCTGTGATTTTAATCGTTTTTCAACTATTTTTTCGCCCCTGTCCACAATCGGTGTAACGTATCTGTAATTAAATTCGGACAAATTAAGCAAAAATCCGGGCATTAAGAAGTCAAATACGCTCCAGAGTTCTTCCAGTTTATTTTCAATCGGAGTACCCGAAAGCGCCAGTTTGTGCTGTCCGTTTAGCATTTTAACCGACTTCGCAGTTATGGATTCAGGATTTTTTATATTTTGCGATTCATCCAAAATAATATATCTGAATTCATATTTTTTAAGTTTTTCTATATCACGCCTTATAAGCGCATAACTTGTTATAATGATATCGTATTTCGGAATTTCTTTAAAATGCTCTTTACGCTCAGTTCCGCTTAATTTTAAACATTTCAATGACGGAATAAACTTTTGAACTTCGTTTTCCCAGTTAAAGACAACGGAAGTCGGGCAAATTACCAAACTCGGTGCTTTCTTATCTTTTTCTTTGGCCTTTTGTAACAGTGTAAGCGCCTGCAGTGTTTTACCAAGCCCCATATCATCAGCGAGTATACCGTTCAGTCCGTATTTATAC
>CANPYB010000124.1 GCA_947587605.1 Candidatus Gastranaerophilales bacterium | reverse complement strand
TTTTTGCATTCAAATATCTTAAAGGTGATAAGAATTTATGAACTTCTTTTGCTGCATCGCCTAATTCTAATGTCGGACTATCTTCTGTTAATCCCAAAGCCTTTTTAAAATCCTCAAAAGACATAGAGCCCGAACTTAAGAGTGTATCACCGACGGGGTTGTAGTCTGTAATAGTAATGGTACCACCACTACTTTCTTTTCCAATGCCCTCAAAAGAATCTGTTTTCCCCGTAGCAGTACTTATATCAGCTTTTAAGTTTATATTAGCACCGCTTGCGGTTTTAATACTATCTCCGTACGAAGTAAACGCGCCGTCTGTAGTATCAAGAGTTGTACCGTCATTCATGGTAATTTTTGATTTATTAAGCGAGTTTCCCTCAGCTAAATGCAGAGTACCCGTTTCAACAGTCATATCAGCGTTTTTAATTTCTCCGTTAAAAGTAAGAGTACCTTTACCCTTTTTGTTTACTTTATATTTTTCAGCACCCGAAATACCGTCTGCAAGAGTAATATTTCTGTCTTCAGCAGATTCGAATTCTAATGAACCAATTTTTTCTGAAGTACCGAGCTTGTCCATATATATGTCGGCGCCGTCTGCTGCAGAATTGCCTGCAAATACAACGTCATTATTTTCCGCTTTAACTTTTACATCACTGTTAGCCCAAACAGCACCGCCCTTATCTCCTGCACTGTTGCCTGTAAAACTTGTATCTTGTATATCAACACCAACATAAGAAGCGATTGCACCGCCGTTTTTAGCAGCGCTGTTTCCGCTGAAAGAGCTATTATGAATTTCAAATGTAGGCTTGCTTTCAGGGTCATCATTAGAACGCGTTGCGATAGCTCCGCCGACTGTTGCTGATGACAAATTGTGAATTTTCAATAACGGCATTTTCAACATTACTGCCTAAAAATATAGCACCTCCGCCCTCGGCATCTTTTTGATAATCAGGTTTGCCTTCTTCACCATTGCCAAATTCTGTTCCCGTTGTTCTGTTATTTTTAAATACGGCATTGTCAACTTGTATTGAATTACCTGACCAGATTGCTCCGCCCTCATTTTCAGCCGAGTTACCCGAAAAAACAGCACCGTCAACATTTAAATTAGCACTATCTCTATCGGTAAAAATAGCACCGCCTTGACCGTATATCGGATTTCCTTGTGTATCTTTTCTTCCTGTTACTTTATTACCGCTGAATGTACCGCCGGTAACATTTGTTGTTGTGTTTTTTGTTCCGAAAATAGCACCGCCTCTTAAAGCAGTGTTGCTTGTAAAGTTAGAGTTATCTGCATTAAATTCTTTTTCCGAGTTATTATATATTGCACCGCCAAAGCCGTTTGTTGCGGTATTTGATTTAAAGTTTGAATTTGTAACAGTAGTTTCTGCGTCTGTTACGATAGCACCTGCTGCCGCAGCGGTATTATTATTAAATGAAGAATTTTCAATCGTTAATTCGGTATCCTCACCATCTTGGAACAAAGCCCCGCCCCAGCTGTTTGCAGTATTTCCATTAAATGAGCTGCCTGTAATGGTTGTATTTCCTTTTGAATAAACAGCTCCTGCATTACCGTATGTGTTATCCTTTTTTCCATTTCCGGTTGCAGTATTATTATTAAATGCCGTATTTGTGACAGACAGCGTACCTGTATTTGAATATATAGCACCTGCATTACTTGCACTGTTGCCTGTAAATTCCGCATTTTTTACTGTGCCGTTAGCACTGTCCTGTAAGTATATAGCACCGCCTTGACCTGTCATATTAGGTGCCGTGGTTTTGTTATTTGTGAATTGTGTGCCGTCAATATCTAATTTAGTGCCTTTATATGAATAAATAGCTCCGCCATAATATTTAGCGTTATTACCCGTAAATGACCCGCCCGTAAGATTTAATCCATTATCGGCTTGAAATATAGCTCCGCCAACATCAGCATGATTGGAACTAAAGTTAGTATTTGTGATTAAATCATCAGCCTGTGAAAATATAGCACCACCATACGCATTAGTTCCTGTTGTTTTTTCTGCATAATTATTGCTGAAATTTGAATTATTAACAGTTAATTTCGCGCCTGCTGCAATAGCACCGCCATAAGAAACTTTACCTGATGTCGCATCTTGAGTATTTACATAGTTATTATCAAATGTTGTATTATTAATGGTTAATTCACTGGTTGAAAATATAGCACCACCCTGCGCACTACCTGTTACTAAATGTGCGTGATTATCTTTAAATGTAGCATCATCAATTGTATGTTGTGTACTACTTTCATTATAGTACAAAACGGCACCGCCACTGCCGGTATATGAATCCCCCTCTTTCTCACTTGCATTACTAGTGTGTCCGCTTATTGTGTTTCCGCTTATTTCATTGTCGTTGGGATTGTACATATGTGGTGTGGCTGTTGCATTTGCTTGAAGTGAAAATGTGAAACACATTAAAAACACTGCAATTAATACTTTTTTCTTTTTCATCTTCTTTTTCCTTTTTTAAAGTGATATTTACAACAAGAATATTAAAAATAATGGTTTTAAAATTAATTTTTATTAAATTTAATATTCAATTGGTTTTAATAATAACATAAAAAATAAAAAAGTGATAATCATGTTAATAATTATATACATGTATATTGCCGTAATTATCGTGTTTAGTTTTTTATTTTTTGTTAAAAATAGTACAAAAGAGGCAATATGAATAATAATGAATTCGGTAAAAAATTAAAAGAACTTCGGAAGTCTAAAGGCTATACTCAGCAAGCGTTAGCCGAAAAAGCCGAGATTGACGAAAAACATCTTTCCCGTGTTGAAAACGGCAAGTATTTTCCCTCTTTTGCTACACTTAATAAATTATTAAGTGCTTTAGGTGTTACACTTAATGAAGCCGGAATACAGCTTGAACAGGTAGAAGTTCACAAAAATCCGTTATATTCAAAAGCCATGCAAATACTCAATTCCGCTAAAAATGATAATGAACTTGCATGCTATATCGAAAGTTTAAAAGCTATTCAAAAAGCATTAAAATTAAAATAATATAAATATTAAATAAAAAATAATAAATTGACACTGACTGTTTTTTATATCATAATAGTCCGTAATCGGACTTATATTTAATAAGTATGGGGATATTAATGAATAAGCTGAAACTGAAAGAATTATCGGAAAAATTGTTTAAATTCCATGTTGAAATATCGGGAGTTTACAATGAATACGCTAAGTCCTGCGGGCTTACTTATGCCTGCTTAAAAGTTTTGGCAATAATATTGGAAACTGAAAATTGTACACAAAAAACAATAACCCAATATACCTATTTACCCAAACAAACCGTAAATGCAATAATAAAGAGTTTAATTAAACAAAATATTGTTGCTCCGCTAATAGAATCTGATAAAGATAAAAGAAATAAAGTAATATATTTTACTCAAGAGGGCAAAAAATTTGCTAAAAAAGTGGTAGAAAAAGCAAAAGAAATTGAATATAGGGCATTAGACAGCCTCGGAGAGGAAAAAATCAAGGCTTTTGTTGCTGCTTTAAGTACATTTAAGGATAATTTGAAGATAATATAAGAGGAAATAAAATGAAATATTTAAAAAACAAAAAACTGCAATGGATAATATTTTTAATAGTATTAATAATAGTACCGATTTTATACCACGAAGTAATGGGAACAATAGCGGGAATAATGCAGCAAAGGGCAATGAGCGCGCCTAAAGATGTTCAAACAATGAAGCCTGCAGTGCAGGAAATATACTCCCAGTCCGAGTCTGCAGGAAGAATTGAAGCAAAATATTCCGTTGATGTAGTTGCCAGAATTAACGGCTGGCTCCAAAAAAGATTTTTTGACGAGGGTGCTAAAATAAAAAAAGGTCAAACCTTGTTTTTAATAGAACCCGATCAGTATCAAATAGCCGTTAATAATGCCGCAGCTAACGTAAGACAAAGCCAAGCGTCATATACAAACGCTGAAAAAGAACTTACAAGGGCGAAAGAACTTGTAAAACAAGATTACGTCAGTAAATCATACTATGATGAGGCATTGGCTACACGCGACAGAACAAGAGCTGCACTTGATGCGGCAAAAGCACAATTGGCTGATGCAAAATTAAATTTAAGCTATACAAAAGTTACTTCCCCAATTGACGGTAAAATAGGTAAAATTATAATTACGGAAGGCAACCTGGTTAATACACAATCGGGACCTTTAGCCAGAATAGTTAGTGTCAGCCCTATTTATGTATATTTTAATTTAAAAAGTGCGGAATTTTTAAAGTTTAGAAAAATTGATTCTTCTGCTGATTTCAGCAATATGAATGTACAAATCCAGCTTGCTGACGGAAGTATATATCCTGAAATCGGTAAGATTGAGTTCGTTGATAATGAAGTAAATGAAACAACAGGTACTATAAGTTTAAGGGCAACTTTTGAAAATGCCGATGAACTTTTAGTCCCCGGTGATTTTGTAAAAGTAATTGTAAAATCCGCAAAGCCAAGAACTGTTATGCTTATTCCTCAATCGGCAGCTTTAAATGACGCTCAAGGCTACTATGTTTGGGGTATCGATAGCGAAAATAAAGCAGTAAGAAAAGATATAAAAGTAAGTGAAGAAATAAATAAAAACTGGGTGGTAGATGAAGGTTTAACTCCCGATGACATTATTGTTGCAAAAGGAATACAAAGTATCAGAATGCCGGGACAAAAGGTTAATGCAACACCTTTAGAAGATGAAACACAAGTACAAACAGAGGCAAAATAGCAGGAAAAGAAAATGGAAGATAATAAAAAGAAAAATAATTTATATTTCTTTATAACCAAACCGAGATTTGCAATGGTTATATCGATTTTTATAACACTTGTCGGTTTAGTTTCAATGTTCGGACTGCAATTGGAAAAATA
>CANPYB010000123.1 GCA_947587605.1 Candidatus Gastranaerophilales bacterium | reverse complement strand
ATATCATTATTATTTACTTTTAATAATTTTATAAATAACCCTTGATAATGACTTATAAAAAAGGGGATAAATTAGTATTTTTAGAAAAAAATACAATAAATGAAATAAAATTCAATAATACATTTTTAGATTTAACAAATCACGGAATGTATTATATGTATCTTAATAAAAAAATACCAATTCCATACACATCATTTTATAACTCAATATCAACAAAACAGGCGGAAAACTCATTAAAAAAACTGATTAAATCAACCCCCGATATAATATTAATACATGAAATAATTAATTTGGACAACATAACTCCGTCTTTAAGGATAAATCCGATATACAGATGGATGCTTCTATGCGGACACTATAAATTAATAAATGAAAAAAGAGCAAAAAGCATATATCTTAAACAGGTTGAAAACGAAATAAATTATACAAAACAAGAATTAAATTTATTGGATTTTTCATTATCAAAAAAAGAATTATATTTTTTACCCGAGGTATGGGGAAACTCAATAAAAACGCTTCCGATATATGAAATCCCTAAAAATTTTGAAGTATATTACGGCAAAAATAAAATAACTGTTGAATTTAAAACACCTCAAAGGGGCAGAGATATTGATTTATTGTACATTGAACCTGCAAACATGAATGAGTATAAAAAATTAAAAAACTATTTTGTTGAAATTAATGACTCAAAATCAATATTAGAAATTAAATCACACAGAAACGGAAAAATGTTAATACCGATTGATAATTATGCATCATGGTTATTAAGCGAAAATATACGGAGAATAACAATATATTCGGATGAAGAATTAAAAACACCTTATAAAATAAGATTTTACAAACGAAAGTTCTCTGATGACATGAAAAAATATTTATAATACAATAAAATAAATATTTTATAGGGGAAAGAAAATGAAAGTATCATTAGAGTGGTTAAATGAATTTGTTGATATAACTGATGTAAGCGAGGAAGAAATCATACATGCGCTTACGATGAGCGGTTTAGAAGTAGAAGAAGTAATAAAAAGCGGTGCAAAATTTACCAATATTCAAACAGCAAGAATAAATAAAATAAGTATGCATCCGAATGCGGATAAACTTCATTTAGTTGAAGTAGATTTAGGCGGACAGACAAAGACAGTAGTGTGTGGAGCTCAAAATATAGCCGAGGGGCAAATTATACCTTATGCTTCAGTAGGTTCAAAAGTATTATCAAGAAAAACGGGCGAAGAATATGAACTGACGCCTGCTGTCATAAGAGGTATAGAATCACAGGGAATGTTGTGTTCACAAGATGAACTGGGGCTTGAGGGGCTGCAGGATGAGGACGGAATACTTATTCTTAACAGACTTTATGATGATATTAAATTAGGAACAAAATTGGAAGATTTGCTTCACATAAAAGAAGATACAATAATTGATGTTTCACCGACTCCGAACAGAGGAGATGAAATGTCTGTAATCGGTGTGGCAAGAGAGATAGCAGCACTATTTAATAAAGAATTAAAAATCCCCGAAATTCAAAACAGAGTTGAAAATAAAAGTAATGAATTTGAAGTTGAAATTATTGACGAAGATACCTGCAATTATTATGCGGGAGGAATTATAAAAGATGTAACGATAAAATCTTCACCGGATTGGATGAAAAGACGTCTTGAAGTATCCGGAATAAGGTCAATAAATAATGTGGTAGATATAACAAACTATGTACTGCTTGAATACGGGCAGCCGCTTCATGCTTTTGACATGGATAAATTAAACGGATATATCTGCGTCAGACGCGCGAAAGAGGGTGAAAAATTAACTACATTAGACGGAATAGAAAGAACACTTACGACAGATACGGTATTATGCGCAACAAAGGATAAAGGCGTATGTATAGCAGGGGTATTCGGCGGAGAAAATTCCGAAATTGATGAAAATACAAAAAATATCACGCTTGAAAGCGCATATTTTACCCCGCATACAAACAGAAAAAACTCAAGAAGCATAGGCTACAGAAGTGAAGCATGTGCAAGATTTGAAAGAGGTGTTGATATTGAAGCAACAAAACCTGCACTTCAAAGAGCAATAGAGCTCTTAATAAAATATGCAGACGCAAAATGCAGCGGAATTGTTGAAACAGGTAATAATAAATTAAACGAAACCGAAATCACACTAAGGTTTAATCAAATAAAAAGACTTTTAGGGTGTGAAATTCCCGCCGTAAAATGTATAGAAATCTTGGAAAAACTCGGTTTCGAATTAAGAGGAAAAAATGAATCTGCAGCTAAGTTTAAAGTACCGAGCTATAGAATAAACGATATAAAACAGGAAGTTGATTTAATTGAAGAAATAGCAAGAATATACGGCTATGATAAAATTGAGCCCACACTCCCCGATAAAACTCAATCACCCGAGATATTAAATGAAGCCAAATTACTTGAAAAAGTTAATAAATTGTTTTTAGGTTACGGATTTAATGAAGCAATGACTTCATCATTAATTGGTGAACCCCTGTTAAATCAGTTCGGCTTAACATACAATAAGGAAGAAGCAATATTTGTACAAAATCCGCAATCTGATGAGCATACAATGCTAAGACAGACAACTGTCGCAAATATGTTAAGTACATTAAAAAATAACTTTGATAACGGTCAAAAAAATATCAGACTGTATGAAACGGGGAAAACATATTTTATAAAGTCGCCCGCAACAAAAACTGATAGCGGAGTTGAAGAAAATCAAATGATAAGCGGTATTATAACGGGCGAAACAAATGAAAATTTGTGGAAAAAACTCCCGGAATTTGATTTTTATTCATTAAAGGGAATAATGGAAAGTTTATTTGATACACTGCATTTAAGCAGCAGAATTAAACTGGATAGGGCTGATGATTGCGAATATTTACACCCCGGAAGAAGCGCAAAAGTTATTATGCTTGACAGAAACCCCGAAGTAATAGGATATTTCGGTGAAATTTACCCGATTTTAAAAGACAAATTAAAAATCAACCAAAATATATATCTGTTTGAGCTTAATTTGGGTAAACTCATAAAAGCGTCACCAATGAGCATAACTAAATTTAAACCTCTTGCTCAATTCCCCGAAGTTCAAAGAGATATTTCATTTGCAGTTGAAAAGGAAATAACAAATCAGCAAATAATGCAGACTATTAAGAAATCAGCTGACAGCAAGCTGTATAAAGGTGCTAATTTATTTGACATCTATGAGGGCGAACATATCCAAGCGGGATATAAAAGTCTGGCATACCGAATAACGCTTCAAAGCGATGAAACTACATTAACGGATGAAGTTATTGATAAGCAAATAGAGCTTATAAAATCGGGATTAATAAAGAAATTTCCGACAATAAGCTACAGATAAATATATGCTGTTTAAAGCAAATTTTTTGCCTTTATTCAACAAATACATATAGCAAACAAAAAAATATATTAATAAAATTGTATCATAACGTAATAATTGAATAAAAATTGTTGAAATAGAAAACTAAACGGATATAATAAAAATAGGTTAGGAAATGTACATGCTAAAAAAATACATTACAAAACTTATTGGGGACAATATTCAAGGAGGACAGGGAGGAGTTGTCGATGCTTAGAAGCAGAGATATGGGACGTTCCATTGCAGTCAGAAGATGGACAAACACAGCACTGGAATGCTACAAAAGAGGATGTGTATGCGAAGGATGTTTTTATACGGACTTCTTTAACGGAACATCACAAAGATGTCAAATGAAAGCATCCGTATTAGAATTGGTGAGAGTGTTAGGTAAACCGAATGTTGAAATTCAACAGGTTTTGGTAGATTAGGTAGTATGAATAATTTAAAAGCTCCCGTTTTTGGGAGCTTTTTTTTATCTTATAAAACTGATGAATATTATATAATCTCTTTGTATTCTTCAGTATTATTAAATAAGTCGTAATTAATTTCGTTTTCATTATCTGCAATAACGGCAGTAACAACAGCGTCGCTTGCGACATTAACAGTTGTTCTAATCATATCAATAACTCTGTCAATAGCGAATAAGAACGCAAAACCCTCAATTAATTGATCGGTTTTAAGTCCTAAACCGTTAAGTACAAGAGCAATTGTAATTAAACCTGCTCCGGGAATTCCCGCGCATGTACTTGAAGCAATAATAGCAAGAACCATAATCATTGCAATTTGCATCGGGTCAAGCGATACTCCGTAAGCCTGTGTTAAAAATATAACTGCAACAGTTTGGAATAAAGCAGTACCGTCCATATTTAAAGTAGCACCTAAAGGCAGAACAAAACTGCAAACCTTGTGAGAAATACCTCTTTTTTCACAGCAAGCAATAGTTAAAGGCAACGTAGCACTGCTGCTTGCAGTTCCGAATGCAACAAGCAGAGCTTCAATTATTGCCGTATAAAAATTGCTGACGGGAACTTTACTAAAGAACTTTAATACTAACGGATAAATTACAAAGAACTGAATACAGAAACCCGCCAATACAACTGCAAAGAATTTTGATATTGTAGAGAAAATACCCAGCCCGAAAGATGAAACAGCAACAGCAGTTAAAGAAAAGATACCCGGTGCCGCAAAAATCATAATCCAATCCGTAACTTTCATTGTTGCCGCAAAAATCGATTCAAAGAAAGAAACAATGGGTCTGTTTATTTCCCCGACCTTAGCAAGTGCTAATGAGAAAATCAATGCAAAGAAGATAATAGGTATCATATCACCCTTAGCAAGTGACTCCAAGGGATTTTGCGGAATCATATTTAAGAAAAGATTGCCTATATTACCTTGCTGTTCTTGGAAAGCATTATTAACAACAGCCTGTAAATCACCGCTTGCCGTAGCACTGATAAACGATTGTACACCTATCCCCGGTTTTACTAATAAAACAAGGAAAGCACCTATAATTAC
>CANPYB010000122.1 GCA_947587605.1 Candidatus Gastranaerophilales bacterium | reverse complement strand
GAGCCTATTACAAGTACCTTTTTTATATCTTTATTTATCGGCATTTTTCTATCCCTTTATACTGTAACTGTTTTACTTTGTTCCGTTTCTTCAATCCAGCTTCTTATAACTTTGTTAGCGTCATAAGGACCTGCCGTTAATTCGGGGTGGAACTGAACCGTTTTTACTTTGTATTCTTCGCAGGTTATGCCCTCAATCGTGTTATCGTTGAGGTTTATATATGTAGCTTGTGTATTGGCAGGGAGCGTATTTGCGTCCACTGCGTAGCTGTGATTTTGCGAAGTTATAAATATTTCATTGGTATCCGTGTTTATAACAGGGTGGTTTCCGCCTCTGTGCCCGTATTTCAGTTTGAATGTTTTTGCTCCGAGCGCTATTGACAATATTTGATGACCGAGGCAAATTCCGTAAATTCTGATTTTACCAAGCAGTGATTTTGCTGTTTCTATTGCTTGTGCTGCGTCTTCGGGATTACCCGGACCGTTTGATATTAATACTGCGTCAAAGTTTCCGTTTAGTATTTCTTCTGCTTTTACATCGGCAGGAAAAACCGTTATATCACAATTAAGAGCTTTAAAGTTTTCCAATATGCTCTTTTTTATTCCCATATCTATAATGGCAAGTTTTATACCGCTTCCCGCAAATTTTTCCACTTTATAAGTTGTTACATCAAGCGTTATGTCTTTACTTATTTTATATTCGCGCATTTTTTGTTTTATTTCGGGAGTGATTTCGCCTGTTGTAATTGCGCAGTTCATAGCTCCGCAGTTCCTTATAATCTGGGTTAAATACCTTGTATCAACCCCTTTTAACCCTACAATATTATTTTGTTTCAGATAATCGCTCAAGGGCAGATAGCTTTTATAGTGAGATTCATGCTCACACAAGTTTTTAACCACAAAACCTTTAGCGTGGATTTTTCCGCTTTCAAAGTCGTCTTTGTTTATTCCGTAGTTTCCGATTTCAGGGTAAGTCATAACTATTGTCTGCCCTGCATAAGAGGGGTCTGTTAATATCTCTTGATAACCCACCATTGAAGTATTAAATACAATCTCGCCGAATGATGTTCCGTCTGCTCCGATTGATTCACCCTCAAAAATCATTCCGTTTTCAAGCAATAATCTGCCTTTTGATACCGCATAAGATTTATTTTGAGTTAACAGTGCATTTTCTATTTCTTCATATATCATTTGAATAGCTTTAACTCTGTCTTCTGCTGCGGTAACGGCTCTGCCGATAACAAGATAATCAGCTCCCTCTTTTATTGCTATAGAGGGTGTTGCTAAGCGTTTTTGGTCGTTTTTACTTGACCAATCGGGTCTTATCCCGGGGCATAATACTTTAAAATCTTTTCCGCAGGCTTGTTTTATTTTCTTTGCTTCCCATACACTTGCCACAACTCCGTCAAGTCCTGCTTTTTTGGCAAGTAATGCAAGGTGCATTACGTAATCTATCGGCTTATATGGCACTTTTAATTCCTGCTGCAGGCTTTCTTCCGAAATGCTTGTTAAAACCGTAACACCTAATATTGTCGGATTTTCATGCCCCGTTTCTTTTGCGGCTTTTCTTGCAGCCTCACTTGCAGTTCTCATCATTTCTTCTCCGCCTGTTGTATGCAGGTTGAAAAATGATGCGCCATGTCTTACTATGTTTTCTGCCGCTTTTGCAACGGTGTTTGGTATATCGTGTAGTTTTACGTCAAAGAAGAATTTTATATTCTGCTCTTTCATAAAGTTAAATATTTCATAGCCGTTGCCTGTATACATTTGGAGTCCTACTTTAAATACTCCTACGTAGTCTTTAAGCTCGGTTATCAGTTCTTTTGCCTGCTCCACCGTATCAACGTCAAGTGCAAGCACTATTTTTTCTTTAATTTCGGGTCTTATTTGCATTTTATTTATCCTATATTATATATTTTACCTTTAATTATTGTCATTTTTACTCTGCCTTTTAATTTATATCCGTCAAAAGGCGAAATTCTGCATTTTGATTTAAACTTAGAAGCGTCAACAATCCATTCTTCATTTAAGTCAATAACTGTCAAGTTCGCGTTAGTGCCAATTTCAATTTTGCCCTGCTCTTTCAGATTTAATATTTCGGCAGGCGCGTATGTTAATTTTTTTATTGCTTCAATTAACGGTAATTTACCCGTGTGTACAAGGTTTGTAAGAGTTAAGCCGAGCGCGGTTTCAAAACCTGCTATTCCCATTGGCGCCTGCTGAATGGGGAGTAATTTTTCATGTACAGTATGAGGCGCGTGGTCAGTAGCAATACAATCAATTGTTCCGTCTTTTAGCCCCTCAATTACCGCTTCTAAATCTTCTTTTGTTCTTAAGGGCGGATTAACTTTATATCTCGCATCATAATCTTTTATATCGTCCTCTGTAAGTGAAAAGTAATGCGGTGCTGTTTCTGCCGTTACTTTTAAACCGTCTTTTTTAGCCTGCCTTATTAATTCAATTGAGCGTTTCGTCGATACGTGTGCAAAATGGTATCTGCCGTTTACTGCTCTTACTATTTCAAGCTCGCGTGCTATTGCAGAGGATTCTGTTAGGGTTGATATTCCTTTTAAACCAAGCCTTTCCGATACTTTACCCTCATTTATGCACCCGCCTTGAGCCAGCGCCGAGTCCTCAGAATGCGAAATTATTATTGCATTATGCGAATTTATGTATTTTAATGCTTCTTTTAACACTTTCATATTTTCAACGGGTTTGCCGTCATTTGAAAACGCAATTGCGCCGTTATCCAAAAGCTCTGATACATTTACCGTTCTTTCTTCACCAAAACCTTTTGTAACCGCACATATCGGGTGAAAACCTATTTCACTTATTTCTTTTGCTTTATTTATTGAGTATGTTAGCGTTGCTGCATTGTCGACAATCGGATTTGTATTTGCCATAGGGCATATTGCACTATATCCTCCCGCTATTGCGGAAGCTATGCCTGTTTTTATTGTTTCCTTTGCTTCAAACCCCGGTTCTCTTAAGTGGCAGTGAATATCCACTAATCCCGGAGTTATAATTTTCCCCGTTAAATCAATTACTTCATCATTTTGAGAGGGTATATTTTCGCCTATTTCTTTTATAATACCGTTTTCAATCATTATATCGGATATTTTATCAAAATTTGTTTTCGGGTTTATTATTCTTGCATTTTTAAGAAGCATTATTTACCTCTTTTCCTTGTTTCAGAAGGGTGTTTAAAATAGCCATACGCACAAACACTCCGTTTTGCGCCTGCTCAAGTATTGTTTTACCGACAGTATTATCTAAAAGCTCTGAAGATACTTCGATATTACGGTTTGCAGGCCCCGGGTGCATTAGTATTACATCACTTGCCGCGTATGATTTTAAAAGATTTGTATCAATTTCATATAATCTTTTGTATTCTTTAGAATCGGGATAGCTTTCATTTTCGTGGCGTTCATTTTGCACTCTTAAAACCATTACCGCATTTGCGCCCTCTATGGCTTCTTTTACACTGCTATGGTATTTGACGTTAAAGGCTTCAAGGTTTTGAAATTGCAAATAACTCGGGGCGCATAAATGAATATCCGCGCCGAATTTAGAAAGCAGACTTATGTTTGATTTAGCTACCCTGCTGTGAACGACATCGCCCACTATAACTATTTTTTTGTTTTCAACCGTGCCTATTTTTTCAAGCATTGTATAAAAATCCAACAGTGCCTGCGAGGGGTGTGCGTGTGTTCCGTCGCCTCCGTTTATAAATTTTATCGGGTATTTAACTTGTTTTATTACGTTATTTATTATTCCCGAAAGTGAATGCCTTATTACAACAGCGTTAACGCCTAAAAAATACAGGTTTTCAATTGTATCTTTTAAACTTTCACCTTTTGAAAGCGAGGAATGTGCGGCGTCAAAGTTTATTATGCTCATTCCGAGCTTTTGACCCGCTATTTCAAAACTGCACCTTGTTCTTGTTGAGTTTTCATAAAACATTAAAGCAAGCGTCTTTTTTTCAACATCAGACTTTTTCTTGCCCTGTTTAAATTCTTTAGCAAGATTTATGATATTTAATATGTCATCTTTTGATATACTTTCAATATCAATCAAGTGTTCCATTATGCTTTTACCTTTTCTTCACGGCTTCCGGGTTTTACAAGCGGTATTCCCTCTTTGCATAAAGGGCAGTTATCAGGTTCATATACAACAGGGTCAATCTGCATTAATGATTTTATATTAAAGCCCGTTAAACCTTTTGTTCTGTCTACAATACAGCCTACCGCAACAACTTCGGGTTCAAATTCTTTTATTGCTTCCATTGTTTCTTTTATTGTTCTTGCAGTTGTAATTACATCTTCAATAATAACAACTCTTTCCCCCTTTTTAAGAGTGTAACCGCGTCTTAATTGCATTACTCCGTCTTTTCTTTCAACAAACAGATTGCGTTTTTTAGCGTTTTTTGCCGTTTCGTAGCCTATTATAACCGCACCGATTGCGGGGGCTACTATTGTATCAAATTCAATATCCGCCAGTTTTTCTGCCAGCATTTTCCCGAGTTTTTCCGTTATATCGGGGTATTGGTATAATTTTGCACACTGAAAATATATGTTTGAGTGAAGCCCTGAGGTTAGGCAAAAATGCCCGTGCAATACTCCCTGTGCTTCTTCAAGTAAATTTAAAACTTCGTTTGCCATTATTTCCTCAATTCCTTTTTTAATTCGTTTAAGTCTTTAAATCCGTTATCGGTAATGTATTTTTCTAAATCCCTCACCAATTTTTGAGCAATATCCGGATGAGTAAAGTTTGCTGTTCCGACTTGCACTGCTTCAGCCCCTGCCGATAGGAATTCCAATACATCCTCAACAGTTTCTATTCCGCCTATTCCGATTATCGGAATATCTACGGCATTATATAATCTCATTACCGCTCCGATTGCAACGGGTTTTATTCCTCTGCCCGA
>CANPYB010000121.1 GCA_947587605.1 Candidatus Gastranaerophilales bacterium | reverse complement strand
ATCTACAGCCTTAAGAACATTGTCGGTGTTATAGTTATTAAACGGAAAACCCTTTAACAGTTCCTTAATATGTTCAATTTCTTCCGAATTAAACATTCGGCTCAACAATCTTTGTTTGACTTTTTCTGCATTGTTAATTTGTATCTGCTGTGTTTTCCAATTATCAGTTAATCTGTCATTGTGCATACGATATTTTACAAGAGTATCGGCAATATTTGTTATTTTTCCGCCACTTTCTAATATTTGCATATAAAATTCATAATCCTGCGAGCATATATAATTCATATTATAATTTATATTATTTAATTCCATAAAGGATTTCCGATATATTACTGATGAATGACATATCGGATTATAAATATTCACGGATAAATCAATTAATTCACTGTCCGTATAAAATACCCAAGAAGGGCGCGCATTTTCTCCGAAGGTTTCAATAAAAGTTCCCGATAATGCTGTATCCTTATTTTCTTCCATATAATTATATTGAATTTCAAATCTATTTGGCAAAGAAATATCATCATCATCAATATGGACAATATATTTTCCCTTTGCAAGATTTTGAGCCGTATGATAATTAAAAGTACAGCCTCTGTTTTCAACATTTTTATACAATCGAATTCGACTATCTTTAATATTTTTAATTAATTCATTAGTATTATCAACAGAAGCGTCATCTATAATTATGAATTCAAAATCCGAAAACGATTGATTTAAAACGGAATTAACAGTTTCCAACAGCATCCGCGCTCTGTTATAAGTGCTCATAACTACC
Source organism: Candidatus Gastranaerophilales bacterium (assembly GCA_947587605.1). Classification (GTDB taxonomy): domain Bacteria; phylum Cyanobacteriota; class Vampirovibrionia; order Gastranaerophilales; family Gastranaerophilaceae; genus Avigastranaerophilus. The sequence goes on along the minus strand of CANPYB010000121.1, from coordinate 4,187 downwards.
GACAATTTAACCATTATTAATATCCTAACGTCAGTTTTAACACTTATAATATTTTATCATAATTAAAAAGAATATTTATATAATCTAAATTATATTTTCTTTTATAGCTTTCACGGCAGCTTGAACCCTGTCATCCACGCACAATTTTTGAAGAATACTGCAAACATGAGCCTTTGCCGTATGCACGCTTACAATAAGCTCTTTGGCGATTTCAGTATTACTTTTTCCTTTGACTAAATGTTTAAGCACTTCAAGCTCACGTTCAGTAAGTTGCGCTCTTGCATCCTGCACTTCTGTTGAATGAATTAACGTAACATTTTCGGGTTTTGGGAAAAAATTTAATGCTGCGGAAGATACCCCGGGGTCTACCCAGCAAGCTCCGCAAGCCACATTTTTTATAACTTCCGAGAGTGTTTCGGGGGTAATATCTTTTAAGCAATATGCGTTAGCACCTGCGCCCAAAGCTGCTATAACTTCATCACCCCGTTCATGAGAAGTCAATATAATAATTTTAGACTTACAATTATTTTCTTTCAGTTTTATTGTTGCTTCAAGTCCGTTCATTCCGGGGAGTCCCAAATCCATTAAAACAACATCCGGCTTCATTTTTTCTATAATTTTAATGCCCTCTTGTGCGTCCTCGGCTTCACCTATTACATTAATATGTTCGTACTCATTTAAGGTTGATTTTAAACCAACTCTGGTTAATTTATAGTCTTCAACAATTACTACACTGACTTCCTCTTTTTTCTGCATTACTTCTGCCACGGCTGCGCCATCCTCTCTGATTATCCTATAGTATTTAGCTTTTAACTAACAATTTTATTAAAACAAATAAAGAATTTTTAAAAATTAACCTGTTGTCTAATTTATTGATAGACAACAGGCTATTAACTTTGTTAATAATCAATAACTTATTAGTTATTTAATATGTTCTTTGCGACCAAGCCCTACTACATCAAACATAAATGATTTTATACCGTGCAGAGCAAGAACAACACCTGCAGCCTTGCCGACATTTTTACATTTAAGTGCAACAACGGATAAACCAACCAGAGGAAGTGCTGAAATCAATCTGTTACCTGCACCTTTAATAAATCCTTTTGTTAACTGCCAAGGATGATATATGGAATAATCACTTTTTAAATTGTACCAGAATTTTTTTGCTTTTGCAGTTACGGCGCTTGAGGAATCCATTGTCATATACTGTCTGTAATCATTATAAACCCTGTCGCCCGTTTCTATTCTGTCGGTTGATACTGCTTTTTCTTTACCGTGAACATACATATCGTACAATACGGAAGCAGCCGCAACTGCACCTATAGCTTTAGACATAACACCTAAAGGTTTACCCGAAAACTTTTTTATTGCTGTAGTTACCGCACTTACATTCATTTGACTTTCCTTATCCTTTACTTCCGATTATTTTACTTACTATGCACTGATACTTGATTTTATCCTTCCGGCTTTCAACAATGCTTCATTTGCGCTTTTTGCTTCTTGACCGTATATTTTATCTGATTTTTGTAATTCCTGCAGTAGTTTTATTGTATTGTTATCACCGCAAGCATTTTCACCTGTTATACAAGTCATTGCAAGAACTCTGTTATTTGCATCCGGATCTTGCAACGCTATATTTAATAAAGCTGTTAATGCAGGGTTATTATATCTTGACGGATCTTCTTCAAATCTTTTTATTAAATCAACAATTCCGTTCTTTCTAACATTTTTATCTGCGCTTCTTAAATAGCTTTCAAGCGTTTTTATATATTCATTGGTTAAATTAACTACATTTTTGGTTTTTCCGCTCTGCGCTTGAACATTTACCGTATTGTTATTATCCATCATCGGAGTATTAGCTAAAGGCTGCTGCGGCAGAGGGGTATCTGTTGCAGAAAGAGCTCTGCTTACGGGAAGTGAAGATGTTTGCGGCTGTGCTCCTTCTCCGTTCGGCAGGTAATTAGCATTTGCTACAGAACTTGAAGTAGGACCTCCAATCGCTGACGGATTATATATATATATTTACCCCAGAAGCAGCCTGCTTTTGGTTCGGATCATAAACAGATGCCGTAGGATACTGATAATACGGATATGTTACATTTGACGGTTGAATTGAAACACTTTGTCCGCCCGCAGTTGTAATATACTGCGGATTATATGCAGGTACTCCGTTATTTACAGGGTATATTTGATTTTGGGATGAAATTTCAGTCATAATTTTCCCTTACTTTACATATTAATAAACACTTGATAATAAAAAAACATGCTATTTTTTTATTATATTTTAATTTTTGTAACGATTATTTATTTAATCTTTTAAAGTGTTAAAATTTAATTAATTAGGAGTTCATTATGAAAAAACTTATTATCGGCTGTGACCACGCAGGATTTGAATTAAAAAATCAATTAATAAATTTTCTCAAATTAAAAGAATATGATGTAACGGATAACGGATGTTATTCAACAACTCCGGCCGACTATCCCGTAATTGCTCAAGATACGGCAAGAAAGGTGGCTTCAGGTGAATTTGAGAAAGGTATCCTTATATGCGGAAGCGGAGTCGGAATGTCTATTGCCGCTAATAAGGTAAAAGGTATTCGTGCAGTTGTTTGTTCTGATACCACCTCTGCTAAATTTTCAAGATTGCATAATAATACTAATATTCTTTGTCTGGGGCAAAGAATTGTAGGGGAATATTTGGCAAAAGATATTTGCGATATTTGGCTAAATACGGAATTTGAAGCCAAAAGACATCTTACAAGGGTTAATCTTATTGAGTAGTATGCTCATTCATAATTAATGTTATTGCATCTTCAATAGAATTTTTATAAGGAATAACATCTTCCAAATATGCAAAAGAAAGAGCCTCTCTTACATTTATTGACGGATTTACAAGTATAAATTTTCCGCCGTTTTCCGCACATATTTTATATATATCAGCAAATATGTATGCATTATCGCTGTCAAATACAGATATTTCCTTTAAATCAAATACTACATTTTTTAACCCCATATACATTGAGGAATTTATATTTTTAATTAATTCATCATAAATTTTAGGTTCATTAAATCTTTTAATTATATACGAAACAATATTATTATTTATTGCATATCTTGTATAAGCAATATTTTTATCTGTTTGAAATGACGTACTTAAATATTTAAGCAATTTTGAGTGCCAGTCTTTATCCTTTTGTATATAAAAATCAATACCTAATTCGTAGCAATGTTCTATCAAGGAATTATCGTCCGTTCCGGATATAACAACAATTTTTGTATCATATCCCGTTTCATTACGTTTATTTATTGCAGCTTGGATTAATTCAAACCCGTCTGAGCTGTCCGGAATAAATAAATCAACAATTATACAATCAAATTTTACTTTATTTAACTCTGACAGCGCCTCATCTTTATGACGTGCAACTGACGGCGTTATTCCTATTCGTTTTAATACCGTGCTTAATTGGTATATTGACAATTCCAAATCATCTGCAATCAATATTTTTTTATTTTCCAAGGTATCAACTTTAACCCCTGTCGAAAACGAATTAAGTTTTCTCTCTATTTCAATTAATGCTTCACTTATCTCATCAGAAGTTATTTTTTCTTTGGGGATTGATATTTTATCTTCCATTGAAGCAAGTTCAAAAATTTTATTTATTTGTTCATCCGATATATTCATTATTAAACCGTTTCTGCTGTTTTATAATAACAAATTTATGCCTATTTTTCAAGCACGATTGCTATTATTAATTTTTAAGTATTATTTCATATTATTTTTTATTTAAGTGACAAAAAATATATTTTGATGTTTTAATATTACTGTTAACATTTAATAATTATATATTATCCCTTGGAAAGAAAAATTAAACATGAAAAAGATTTTTAACTTAAAAATATTTACATTAACAGTATTTTTATTTTTTAATGCTCTTATTTCTTTTGCGTCAGAAGAAGGCATGAACACTCTGTCAAGAATAATTATTGAGCCGTCAAGCCAAAAAGAAATAACATTAAATATGTTATTTAATGAAGAATACAAAGGTAATGCCTTTATTCAAAAAATCACCGACGGTTCTTATTATGTATTTTTACCCGAAACCATACTTCCCAAATCAGGTACAAAAATACATTATTCCTCCGGTTTTGACAGAAAAAAAATTAAACTTACCGTAAATCAAAATGAA
>CANPYB010000120.1 GCA_947587605.1 Candidatus Gastranaerophilales bacterium | reverse complement strand
ATGATGATAATGAAATCAGAGAATTGCTTGAATTTGACCTGTCGCACAGCGGATATGAGGTTGACAGCGCAAAAGACGGTGAAGAAGCATTGCAAAAAGCATTGACAGGCAATTATGATTTAATTTTGCTCGATGTTATGATGCCCAAAATGAACGGCTTTGATGTGTGCAAAAATATTCGCAGCACAAAAGGTGAAGTTCCGATTTTAATGCTCACGGCAAAAGGTACAATTACGGATAAAACTCAAGGCTTTGATATGGGTGCCGATGATTATATCGTTAAACCTTTTGATATACAGGAGGTATTGCTGAGAGTCCGCGCCTTGGTCAGAAGAAGCCCAAATGCTAAACCGGCCGGCGAAAGCGCACAGGAAATTTTAAAACTCGGCGATATTGAGCTTTTTCCCGACTCATTGGAAACTGAAATTAAATCCAAACGAATAAAACTCACCCCCACGGAATTTGAAATATTATACTGCCTTATGCAGCATTTTAACAATGCCGTTACACTTGCAGTTTTACTTGATGAAGTTTGGGGATATAACTCCGATGACGATGTAAGAATGTTAAGAGTTCATGTGGGCGGATTAAGACAGAAAATTGAAGAAAATCCTAAAATTCCGCAGTATCTTCATACGGTAACAAATGTCGGATATAAACTTACTCCGTTAGGCGATATGGAGGAATAAACTTTCACAATGCGCTTTAAACGGCTTAAAATTGTTGAACAAATTATTATTATTTCTTTAATAGGGGTATTAGTCCCCTCCGTTATTTCATGGTTTGTTATAAACAATGTCAGCCAGCATTCATTAAGGCAGGAGCTTGCTTACAGTGCTCAAATAATCGCTAAGATTATTGAAAATAATATTTCATCAGTTTTAAGCGCCGATAATCACAGGCTTGATGAAATTGTTATTTCGCTTAAATATATTCCGAATGATAATCAAAAAAATCTTTATTTAAAAAATCTTGCTATAAACAGCGAAGTTTTTAAGGATTTTGAAATAATAAGACCCTCTGAAAACCCAGATTTTGATACTGAAGACAATGTTTTATATAACTCTGAGACAGAACAATTATGGATTAGCGAAAAAATACATGATGATAAATATTTAAAAGCGGAAATTAACACTAAACTTATTAAGGACAATATTTTTTCAAATATTGAAGATGAAAAAAACAGACGTGTTTATATTGTTGATAAATCGGGCAAACTTGTATTTTCGCACAATTATGATGAAACGGATTTTCAAAAAAGCATTAAGCAATTACCTGTTAATCTTGTTAATAATATTGTTACAAGGTTTGAAACAATTAAAAACCAGCCCAGAGTTTATTTAAAAATGGATAATATAGGCTTAATCGTTATTGTTAATACAACAAAAGAACTTACCAAATCAACCATTAATAAAGCCAGATTAAAAATTCTTGCGGCATTTCTCATTGCTGCCGCCGTTACTTTATTTTTAACTCTGTTATACAGTTATTACCTGTATTTCAACATAAGACAATTGTTTAAAGGAATTATAGCCGTTTCAAGAGGAAATTATAAAAAACCCATTACGCCGTTAACTAATATATTTACGCCGAGAGAAATTATTTTCCTTGCGGAAGAATTTAACGGTATGATTGATGAAATTAACGCTTCCTACAAGCAATTAAAAGAAAAAAATAAAGAACTTAAATTACTTGACAGCTTCCGCTCTAACCTTGTTGATACGGTAAGCCACGAATTAAGAACACCCTTAACAAGTATTAGAGGCTATACTTCAAGACTGTTAAGAACGGATATTGAAATTGATGATGAAACAAAACATAAATCATTATTGATTATTAAACAGCAATCCGAGCGGTTATCGCGTATGATTGAAGATTTACTTGTTATTCCCGATATTGAGGGCGCTAAACTCAACATAAACTTTGAACGCGTTAATCTTTTAAATGCGATTGAAAACTCAATTTATTCAGTTAAAAATATTGAAAATCGGGAAATCGAAAACAACATAACAAGTGATTTCCCCGATATCTACGCCGATAAAGACCGTTTAGAGCAGGTAATAATAAATCTTTTAGGCAATGCCAATAAATATGCTTACGCCGATACTCCAATTGTAATTGACGCTGAATATGATAATGATAAAGCAATAATAAAAGTATCAAATCAAGCAGATTATATTGATAAGCAAACTCTGAATACTCTTTTTGATAAATTTATAAGATTAGATGACAAAACTACAAGAACAACAAGAGGCACAGGGCTCGGACTGTATATTGTAAAAGGATTAGTTGAAGCAATGGGCGGTAGCGTTCATTTAAAATCCACTCAAGACAACATTTTTTCCGTAAAAATAATTTTACCGTTATTTAAAGAGGTTCAAAATGAATATTGAATTTATGCAAAAAGCTCTTGATATTGCAAAAACTTCCGGAAAAGATATTCCTATCGGTGCTGTTATAGTTAAAGATGATAAAATAATTGCAAAAGCAGTAAACGAACGCGAAAAAAATAAAAATGTTATCTGTCATGCGGAAATTATTGCACTTCAAAATGCCTGCAAAAAACTTAAAAATTGGCGGTTAAATGACTGCGAAATATACGTAACGCTTGAACCATGCCCGATGTGCGCAAGTGCGATACTGCAGGCAAGAATTAATAAAATTTATTTTGGAGCTTATGACATTTTAAACGGAGCTTTCGGCTCTAAATCGGACATGCGTAAAATTATGGATTACAATGCCGAAGTTAAAGGCGGGATTATGGAAGAAGAATGCTCTAAACTGTTAAAAGATTATTTTGAAAGACTTAGAAATGCTTAAAACACAGCTTGATAATTACGTAAAACAATATGAAACCGTTGATTTTATAAAAGATGATCCCGTTCAATTCGTACACCGCTTTAAAGATAAAAACGATATTGAAATTGCAGGGTTTATTGCTTCCATGTTTGCTTACGGCAAGCGTGAAGTGTTTATTTCAAAGTTAAATTACATATTTAATCTTATGAACAATAAGCCTTTTGAGTTTATAAAATCATTTAATTACAAAGAAAATAACATTAAAAACTGCGATTACAGATTTTCCAAAGATTGCGATTTAATTGAAGTTTTAAGGATATTAAATATTTTATATTCCGAAAAAGAAACTTTAGAGAGTCTTTTTAAATATTCATATTCGCAAAACAATGATGTTTGGAATATGTTTCAAGGAGTAGTTGACTACTTCTATGCAAGAGTCAATAAAGATAAAATAACAAAAGGCTTTTATCACTTATTGCCAAACCCCGCAAAAAAAAGTGCATTAAAGCGCATGAATATGCTTTTAAGGTGGTTTATCCGCACAGGGTGTGTTGATATAGGTATTTGGAATTTTATCCCCAAATCAGAGCTTTTAATTCCCTTAGATACTCACAGTGCTAAAATAGGAAGATTATTAGGGTTATTAAAAAGAAACGATAACACCTATGAAAGCGTTATCGAACTTACTGAAAATTTAAAATCTTTTGACCGTTCAGACCCCGTAAAATATGACTTTGCTTTATTCGGTTACGGAGTTAACAATAAAGTTTAATTACCTTTCCGAGGAAAGAAATAAACTTATTAAATCATTTACTTGAGTAATATGCTGTTGGTAGTCTTGAACAGATTTTTCCAATTGCATAATTTGAGTTTTATACTCTTGAATTTTAATCATGTATTCTCTTGTAGAACTGTTTAATTCCTCTTGGAACATTTGAGCTTCTTTCAATACATTGCTCATCGGCATGCCCATCGCTTCAAATGTCTGCTTTATAATTTGAGCTCCTGTTTGTTTTGTAACACCTGCAGGCAGTCCCATTATTAATTTTCTTAATGTTGCAACATTTGCAGGCATGCTTACTTGTGATGTTGCATCCATAACTGTTTTTTCAAGTCTTTCTTGTGTTAAAGGAGTCTTTGTATAATATAAAGGCTCTCTTTCATTTATTTGAGAAACGGGTACAGCTCGAGTTTCCTGTTCTTGTTCCGGAATTTCAAACAACGGCTGATTAATTATATCTTCATCTTGTACATTTGCAGTTTCTTCTGTTTCTTCAATTATAATATCATCATTATTTTCAACTGTTGTATCATATTTTATTTCATCGGTATCTTTTTCTTCCGATAAAGGAAGATTATTACCAACTGCGGCAGGCATTTCTTCTATCGGACTGATATCAGCTTCCGCTTGCCTTTTTAATGCTTCAACTATCTTTTTTCCTACACCCTCAGGGAGTTGATTTCTTGTCATAACATATTCCTTTTTTCATTTACTGTTTTAATTATATATAAAACATGATTTTTAGTATATAAAATATTTTTTTCCAAAATTTTCTTTATCTGAAAAATACTTTATATCATACACTTTTATTAAATGCCAGCCGTATTCGGTTTTAACGGGAGCGGATACTTTGTTTAAATCTAAATTAAATGCGGCTTTTTCAAATTCCTCAACTAAATTGCCTCGTGATTGATAACCTATATTACCTTTATCATTCTTCGTATCGTCTTTTGAATACTCTTGAGCCATTTGCTCAAATGATTTACCGTCTTTTATCAAATTTTCTACATTCTCTATTTGTTCTTTTGTATCAGTTAATATATGACTTATTTTTATTTCTTTTTTATCATAATTACTATGGTAATATGCAAAAGGAAACCAGCAGCAAAATACAGTTAAAATCCAACAAAGAATATTTAAAACTATTTTCATCAAAACCTCAATACTTCTTGTAAAATTATACATCAAATATTTATTTTTGGCAGGCTAATAAGGCAGCACCTATCATGCCTGAATAATTCCCTGCTTTTGCAAGTTTTATTTTTATTGGAGATACTACAATTTCCGCATTTACCGCATTTTCTATTTCTTCTGTATTAATAAATTTACCCATACCGCCTGAAATAATTATACTGTCGGGATCAAAAATATTTGTTATGTTTATTAAACCTGTTATTAAATCATTTTTCCAAACAGAAAAAACTTTTTTTGA
>CANPYB010000119.1 GCA_947587605.1 Candidatus Gastranaerophilales bacterium | reverse complement strand
GCCGCCTTTTTGTGCTTAATTGTTGACCACTTTGAGTGTCCTGACATATATTTCCCTTTCCTATATTGTTTGTTTTTTATTTTATTGTAATATAAAGTTATGGAAAATGAAACCGATACAAATTTAAAAAAGGCTCTTGATTATTTCAAAGCGGCAGATTATGAAAATGCTGCTGCTTCGTTTATTTCAGCGCTTGAAAACGATAATAACAATCCTAATATTTTAAATAATATCGGGCTTTGTTATTCTAAATTGGCTAAAGATGACTTGGCGGTTGAGTATTTTATTCGCACGCTTTCCGTTAATCCTAAATCGGTTCAGACTTATATTAATTTATCCGATGTTTATTACAGAAATAAAAATATAATTGATGCAATTAATTTGCTTGAAAATGCCGTTACATTAATGCCAAAAGAAATTGCGTTAAAACATTATCTTTCAAGGTTTTATTTTGAGGATTGCAGATATGATTTAGCTATGACTCAATTATTTGAGATATTGGATATAGATAGTGATAACATTGACGCATATTGGGATTTGGGTAATATTCAGTTTGAGCTGGGCGATTATGACAGTGCTGTTGAAAATTACGAAAACGTACTTGAAAAAATTACCGATAACGCAGTGTTGTATTATCAAACCGCAATTGCTTATGAGGCTAATGATAATATTGATAAAGCAATATCAAACCATTTAAAGGCAATATCAGTAAATGAAAATTTCCATCCATCTTATAAAAAACTCGGAATTTTATTTATGGCGCGCAATGATAATGAGAGTGCCGTTGAGTATTTTCAAGATTATCTTAACTTTGATTTGCCCGAAGATGAGAAGAAAACTATTAACGATATAATTAATAGAATAAGTAAGCAGTCTTAACCTGTAGAGTGATATTTTTAACGCTTATATCTTTGATAATATCTTTGTATTTATATTATCAGGTGGTTTATATGAAAGAAATTGTAATGTATACGGTTGATTACTGCCCTTTTTGCAAAAAGGCTGAAATGCTCTTAAAAAGCAAAGATATCCCGTTCAAAAAAATAGATATTACTAAAGATGAAGATGAACACAGAAAAAAACTCGGAGAATATTATGATATTCAAGGCAGAGTTACCGTTCCGCAAATAATTATCGGCGGTAAACGTATCGGCGGTTTTGATGTTTTGGATAAACTCAATAATGCCGGTGAACTCGATAAAATGCTTGAAGATTGAGGATGTTATGAACAAATTTTTTAATAATTACAATTCATTGTGTATGGGAGCAAATTCTCCTGCCGGTTTTTCTTTTGACCCTTATTTTCCCGCGATTAAGGATATGCTTGTTTCGGAATTACGCCAGATTGTTTATTATATTGAAAAACTTAAAGACTTTGATATTGATATGACGGAGTATACCGATAAAGTTATTGAGTTTGTTTCGGTTCTTATTGTTAATCTTGATTTCAGACGTGAAAGTTTTTTTGTTATAGTTCAAGACTTATTTGAAAATAAAAATAATCTTCAAACATTGTATTCGGATATATGTATTAAGTTAGATATTAAACCCGAAATAATTAATGAAGATGAATTGGATCTATCGGATAAAGAATCTGTTATAAAGGCTTTAAATGAACATGAAAAAAACAGAAATGAAAGAAATGAATACCTAACCGCGAATAAAAAAAATTTGTATGAGATAATGATAAATTTAGTCTTAAATGCCTGTAATTGTTTAATAGAATTAAAACGCTACGGGGTGAATTATACTGAAGCAAAAGAAGAAGTTTTAAAACTTTTTAATGCTTCAAATTTTTCCGCTTCAACGGAAGAAGTTTGGATTGACAAAATTAAAGAATTTTCTCGTTGGAATTATGAAATAAGAAAAAAATTGGATGAGAAAATTGTTGAAAAATTCGGACCTGTAAAAAAAACAAAAGCTCAATTTCTTATGAAAAAAGGAAAAGCAATACTGGTTTCAGGTTCGGGTCTAATGGATTTGGACAAAATATTAACAGCCGTTAAAGATACCGATATAAATGTTTATACTCACCATAATTTAATTTGTGCTTATGAATATGAAAAATTTAATTCCAATCCGAATTTGGCAGGGCATTATCAAAGAACAAATAACAATTTTTCACTTGATTTTTCTTCATTCCCCGGTCCTATATATATTACAAAAAATTCTTTACCTAAAATTGATATAATCCGCGGGCAAATTTATACCTCTGCCAAATATCCCGCTTTTGGTATAGGTAAGATTGTAAATGATAATTTTTCGCCTCTTATTGATTATGCTTTAAAAAGTGACGGATTTAGTGAAAATGAAACTATTAAAACCTTAGATATAGGTTATGATGTAAATGAGATAGATTTTAAAGTAAATGAAATTATTAATAAATTCTATTCCAACGAAACGCAGGAAATAGTAATAATAGGTTTAACCGATAAATTTTCCTCGCCTAACGAATATATAAATAATTTTATAAAAAACGCGCCTAAAAATTGGTATATAATTTCTTTTGCTTATGATTATGAAAGAGAAAACTTTTGGTTTGCTAATCCCTATTTTGATTTTTCTTTATTATATAAAATTATTGAAAAATTAAATGATGAACTTGTTACGGAGCATTTAAGCGTATTTTTAACGGATTGCGGCATAAATACTGTTTCGCATATATTTAATTTGCTTCATTTGAAAGTTTGTAATATTTTTCTGGGACCTTGCTGTCCTAATATTATTAATCCCATTTTGTCTAACGGGTTGAATAAATTATTTAACATTAAGGATATAACTGTTCCGAAATCTGATATAGATACAATTTTGCAAGAAAAAAGGAAGTAAAGACTTCCTTTTTTCTTTATTTAATTTTTTAAAATGCAAAGTCAGCATTCGGATTTTGATTTAACGGGTTATTCTTAATTTCAACAGTATCTCTTGATGTTGATTTTACTTTTTCCGTATATCCGCCTGAAGTTTCAATTGTATCTTTACCCCATGAACCATTTATTAATGATACTTTAGAATTTACCGTATATATATTGTCAGCGGCACATCCTCCGTTAACATTATCTGCATAAGAGTTATTTATAATAATAGTGTCTTTGCCGCCATTGCCTTTAACTGTTTTTACGGTAGAGTTTCTTACTTCAATGTTGTCATTGCCTCTTTTAGCTTTTACTGTATCAATACTGCTTTCCGAAACTACTATATTGTCATCATTTTTAGTACCTTTTATTGTTGCATTTTGTGCACCTTCTATATATACTGTTCCGTCAGCAGCTTCATATACACTGCCTGTATTTTTATCAGTTTTAACTTTTACACCTGTTGATGTTTTATAATAATCTTTGCCCGTAAATAAATGTTTGATTTTATTTATAAAGCCTTTGTTTTTTTCAACTTTTGTTTCTACGGCAACAGGTGTTGAAGGTGTAAATGCATCCGGTTCACTCTCCGGTATTTGTGGTGATGATTGAGCAACGCGTTGTTTATTAGGAAATCCGTTCCAATTTTTCCAATCAATTTGTTGATTTAGTACATGATCTGTTGTACTCGTAAAATTGTATGTCATATTTTATCCTCCTAAATTATTCCCCTATATAAGTTAATAAGTTTTTTTTTCTTTATTAATTTACTTATATTTTTTATTTATTAAGGAATGTTAATAAAATAACACAAATTTGTAATCAAATTTGTGTTATTTGGGAGAATTATTACTTTGTTTAGTTATATTTTTTAAATATCAAAACGGCATTATGTCCGCCAAAACCGAATGAATTTGTTAATGCTATATTAACAGGCATTTTCTCGGCTTTATTTGGTACATAATTTAAGTCTGCTACTTCTTCATCAAGGTTATCAAGATTAATAGTCGGCGGTACTATGCCGTCATTTATTGCGTGAATACAGATAACAGATTCTGCAGCACCCGAAGCTCCGAGCATGTGCCCTGTTTCTGATTTTGTAGAGCTTACTCTTAACTTGGGATTTTTCTTTCTGTCGCCAAATACGCGCTCAATTGCTTTAGTTTCCGCAATATCGCCAAGATGTGTGCTTGTTCCGTGAGTATTGATGTATTCAACATCTTCCGGTTTTATTCCCGCGTCTTTAAGAGCAAATTCCATAGCTTTTGCAGCACTTGAACCGTCAGGACACGGGGCAACTACATCAAATGCGTCGCCTGTTTGTCCAAAACCTATTATTTCGGCAAGTATTTTAGCTCCGCGTTTTTTTGCATGTTCAAGTTCTTCTAAAATTAATACACCTGCACCCTCTGCCATAACAAAACCGTCACGGTCTTTATCATAAGGTCTTGAGGCTTTTGTCGGCTCATCATTTCTTTTTGAAAGAGTTTTTGCTGCCGTAAATGCACCTAAACCTATAGTACAAATAGCAGCCTCGCTTCCGCCTGCTATTACTGCGTCGGCTTCATCATATTGTATTGCTCTAAATGCGTCACCAATACAATGTGCTGCTGTTGCACAGGCTGTTACTATCGCTTTATTTACTCCTTTTGCCCCCATTTCGATTGATATTTTCCCCGCTCCCATATCGCAAATTAACATTGGGATTGTAAATGGTGAACATTTCGTAGGTCCTTTTTTCAGCATATCTGCGTAGCTTTTTTCTATTGTATGGAAACCGCCTGCAGCTGAACCTACTATTACTCCGAATCTATAGGGATCAATTCCGCTTTCTTTTATTTTCGAATTTTCTACAGCTTCTCTTGCTGCTACAATTGCATATTGCAAGTATTTATCAAGTCTTCTTGCTTCTTTAGGCTCAAAATAGTCAATAGGATTAAAAACTGTTTCTTTTATTTCACCGCCGATTAAAACAGTGTGTCTGCTCATATCTTCCATATTCTCAATTTTAGAAACAGCACTTCTGCCGTTTACAACTCCATCCCATAACTTATCTGAGCCGACTCCATAGGGTGATACTACACCCATGCCTGTTATTACTACACGTCTTTTAGTCATTTTTTCACCTATTTATTCTGTTAATAAAATGAGGAGAACTTGCACTATCCAAGCACCCCTCATTAAATCTATATTGATTTA
>CANPYB010000118.1 GCA_947587605.1 Candidatus Gastranaerophilales bacterium | reverse complement strand
GTCTATAAATTCATCGGATAAAACCTTTTCGCTGTAGTTTTCAACAACTATAACTCCGACTTTTTCCGTATTGTTAAACATCGGCACTGCAAGGTAATATTTTACTTTGTCCTCATTCAGCTTTTGTATTGGCTTAAAGTTTTCGTCTTCCGTGCAATTTTTTACCTCTACGGACTTTTTATTGTTAAATGCCAATGATACATAACTGTTATCATCATACTTATAGCCTATTTCGGCATCATATATATCGTCTTTAAATTTAATTGATGAGCCAACAAGCAGTATGTCATTTTGACTGCAGTCAAGCCCCATTGCGTTTTCTTTTGATAAAAATACATGGCAAGCGTCTATTTCAAGCATTTGCTTTATTGTTTTTGCTATCGCATTATATATTATGTAATCTTCTTTACTGCTGAACCCCAGTATTTTTAAGGTATTATCTATAGAATATATTGAAATTAATTCTTTTAATTGGTTTTTAAGACTTTCATATTTATCTACTTTATGTCTGCTTATTTTTTGCACCAATTCATCCGAAATTAAATGTTCTGATATAAAATCACCGAGATTTAATGCAAATATTTCTTCCATAGGGTCTGAATCAAGCGAAATATCACTTCTTGAAAATACCGAAACATTTTTATTTTGTTTTTTTTCTTCCGTCATTATTATCCTTATCCGTGTTCAAACATTCCGAATTTAAAAAACTATACTACCATTATATTTTATATTCTGATTTTATGCAAAATCATATATTACCTCTATCGGCATATTATAACTTAAACTTTAGTTATTTTTACAAAATTTCATATTTATGTATGATATTTTTATGTTATAAATTTTTTAGGAGGCTTTATGATTAATAATTTACCTTTAAGAAATCAATATTTAATAAGAACAAATATTCCCAAACGGGATAACACAATGCTTAATGCAGATGATTATATGAGTATAGGCTATATGGCAGGCAGGTTTGGCATAAATCTTAATAATCCTAACGAACCTAATTTTATGACTAAAACTCAAGACGGGGTGTTTGTTAATATTAATTCCTGTACTGCGCCTTTATTTGAGGATAATTTAAACAGAGCAGGCATTAATTTTAACAGAATTGCTTAATTGGTTTTTTTTAGAACTTTATATTCAGTTAAATTAATATCTTTAATTGGTGTAAATCCTTGCGAATAAAGCCAATCGAAAGGGACTAAACAGTCTGCTTTAGCGCTTTTTTTATTTGTGTTTATGTCTTTTTCATAGTCTAAATACAAACATTCGGGATTATTAAAATTTTTAATGTTGGTTGTAGATGATTTGTAGTCCGATGTGATTATATAGTCATAATTTTCAAGATTATATTTCCTGATATCATCAATCGGATATTTATCCGCAATAAATCCTTTTAATTTAAGTTTTTCAATATCATATACAGAATTGCCCGAATGTTGAGATATAACCGCTATTTTATTATCGGAAGAATTGTCTTTTTTTATTTTTATAAAATAGTTATAAATATGTCTTTCGGGTCTGTTTATATTTAAAAAATCGTCATAAGGATGTTCGCTTGCGGGATTTTTTATTTTGAAATTTGAGTATGAAATTATAAAAGCAGCTGGTTTGGTATGCGATATAACAAATAAATATATTGTCATAAAATAACACATAATCCATTTGAATATGTTTTTATTTGATTTTATATATGATAAAACTAAAATCGGTGAGGCAATGACAACAAATGTAATAAGATATCGCAGGTTAAATTTTGTATAAACCATTACTCGCGAAAATAAAAGTATGTTAAAAATAAAGGCAAGAGATAAAGTAAAAAGAAAAATATATTTTTTTGATTTCCTTTTAAATAAAGAGTATATTAACGACGGCAAAAATGCCAATAAGCCCATAGCTCCAAGTCCTGCCGTTGTTGGGGTCATTAAGGAATTAAATTCAAAGTTATCTTTGAAAAAAGGCGACATATAACTTACGGGAGTTGCTTTTATTAAGCCTAATACCCGTGATTGCAGGTTTGTTATAATGTTATTGTAAAAATCTATATTTTCTATTCCCGAAAAGTCAAAAACCGCAAATATATATTTTATTAAACAGCACAAATAACCTTTTATTCCGCCTCTGAATTTATTTAATAAAAATTGTTCGGGGCAGGAAATCGGATTATGAAATTCAATAAAATTTAAAATATAGTTATAGCTTGAAAAAATTATAAAGTTTAAAATAAAAAATCCTATAAACCCTTTAATAGTTTTTAATTGTTTTTCACCGTATAACTTGCTTATAACTGTTAAAATTATTATTACGGAGGGCAGGGCAATTATTGCGGTTGTTTTTGAGCCTATTGCCAGTGCCGTACCGAGTGAAGCAAAATATAAAGCTGTTTTGCTCTTGTATTTTACAGATATCAAATATAAATATATACAAGTTAATAATAAACTTCCCGCACATAAATCCGCCAGCGGTGAATATATCATTACTCCTATGAGGGCAAAAGAGGAAAATACAAAGATTGTCCATAATCTTTTTCTTATACAAAATCCTATTTCGGCAAGCAAATTGTATAATACATATATTGCGCCTATGTACGAGATGTATGAGAAAATCCCAATCCCTGCTTCTTTTTTACAAAACATTAAAACATAGGTATAAAGTAAATCCATATTTACGGGCATGATAAGCTCACGGCTGTCAGGGGTATAAAAGTGATTTATACTTCCCTGCTGTATCCAAGAGGTGACTCTTGGCAGATAATAAGCTAAAGCGTCGCCGTAGCTTACGGGAAATAATACTATTACTGTAAACTGAGATATTAAAAATACAATAAAGCAAAAAGATAAAAACTTCAGCATTTTATCACGTTTAATTGCATTTTTTATTTTTTTTAATTCTGAAATGCCTCCGATAAAAGGATTTTTAAAACATTTTTTTATGGCACATATCACTGCTGATAAGATAAAAACTATAAAATTTATTATTAAAAAAGGAGTTTCTTTTATTTGACCAAATAAAGATAATAATTCAAATGTTAAAACAATTTGAACAAAATTTATCAGCAGAAAGTAAATAAAATTTGGGGCTTTCTTATTTTCTCCCGCCGTAATTGCGCTTGTAATAAAGTATGAAGATAAAATTATTAAAATAATTGATAAAATAAACATAAAACTACCTTATTAACATACAGTCGCCGTAACTGTAAAATCTGTAATTATTTTCAATTGCTTCTTTATAAGCCTTAAATATATAATCTTTTCCCGCAAATGCGCTTACAAGCATTAACAGGGTCGATTTTGGCAGGTGAAAATTAGTTATTAACTTATCAACAA
The DNA here is from genome assembly GCA_947587605.1 of Candidatus Gastranaerophilales bacterium. Classification (GTDB taxonomy): domain Bacteria; phylum Cyanobacteriota; class Vampirovibrionia; order Gastranaerophilales; family Gastranaerophilaceae; genus Avigastranaerophilus. Next base: position 1,737 of record CANPYB010000118.1, on the reverse strand, counting down.
TTTTAAATTCATAAGAGGGGTATATAAAAAGCTCGCTGCTGTCTTTTACGGGAATAATTTTTCCGTATTTGTTCATAACCGTTTCAAGAGTTCTGACAGAGGTTGTTCCCACTGCCGTAATATTTTTGCCCTGCTCTTTTGCACTGTTAATAAGCCGAGCGCTTTCAGCAGATATTTCAAAGGCTTCGGAATCCATTTTATGTTCTAAAATATTTTCGCATTTAACGGGTTTGAAAGTTCCGAGTCCGACATTTAAGGTTATGAAACAATGCTTGACTCCTTTTTGCTCAAGTTTATTTAAAATATCGTAAGTAAAATGCAAGCCTGCAGTCGGGGCTGCTACCGCGCCCGATTTTTGGGCATACACCGTTTGATATCGCTCAAAATCAAGTGATTTATATTCTTCATTTGTTAATTTTCGTTCTATATATGGCGGCAGAGGTATATTGCCCGCTCTATCAAGTATCTCGAATATGTTTCCGTTGTATATTAACCTAATATGCCATTTGTCATCATCTTTTTTTAATACTTCAACGGTTAATTCATCGCTTACTTTTAGTATTGTTCCCTCTTTAACCCGCTTAGACGGCTTAATTAAAGATATCCAGATATCTTTTTTTATCTCTCTTACAAGAAAAACCTCAATAACTGCGCCAGTATCCTTTTTTGCATATAACCTTGCGGGAATTACCCTTGTGTTATTCAGCACAAGAAAATCATTTTCATCAAGAAAATCAACTATATCATAAAAATGTTTGTGAATTACGGATTGGTCTTTTCTGTTCAATACCATCATTTTTGACATTTCCCGCTTTTGGGCGGGAAATTGTGCAATTAATTCTTCATTTAATTCATAATTGAAATCTTCAAGTTTCATTTATTTTTTGTTTTCTTCTGCTTCTAATTGTTTATTTATAAGTATTGTTTGAATAATTTGGAAAATATTGCTTACGACAAGGTATAACAGAACCCCTGCGGGAATTGGCGCAATGACGAACATAAATATAATCATAATCGGCATCATTGTCCCCATCATCTTTTGCATTTGAGCCTGCATTGGGTCTTGTGAAGCTGTTTGATTTGCTGCCATCATAATTTTTTGTGTTGCAAACATGGACAATGCAAACAGTACAATCAATATTAAAACATCATAATGGAACTGACTTTGAGGCGTATTTGTGGGCATAGAAGCCGCCAAAATGCTGTCACCCATTTTTTCAAATTTGACATTTTCAACTTCTCTGGTTTTGATATTCTGAACTTCAACTTCAGCAGAGCTTACTTGCGTTAATTCAGAGAAGTTTAAATCAATATCATCCAAACTTATTTTTAAATCAATATTTTTCCCGGGAACAATATCGCCTTGAACTTTTACGGCATTTTTCGAAGAAATTTTAACATTATCAAGAATTTCATCACCCTTTTGGATTTTAACTTTTTTGTAAATTACAAATCTGTCGCCGGGAGTCACGCTGAATACTCCGTCATAAGAGCTTCCTGCACTGCCTCTTAAGGTGGTGTCGAGTCTGTTTATAAATAAGAAATGAGAATTCCCCGCTTCCTGAATAAATTGCGGGCTTATTAATGCGGCATAAAGAAGAATGAATATGGGCATTTGTATAAGCAAAGGCAGACAGCCGCTGAGAGGGCTGTAGTTATGCTTTGTATACACCCTTTGTGTTTCTATGTTCATTTTTTTCTGAACTTCGGGGTCGGAGAGATTATCCTTATATTTAT
>CANPYB010000117.1 GCA_947587605.1 Candidatus Gastranaerophilales bacterium | reverse complement strand
TTTTAGGAAAAGATAAAGTAAAATATCGTATAGAAAAAGCTATTGTTTAGAATAATGGAAGATTTTTTAAATTTACCAAAAGTATCTTTTATCGTAATCACACACAATTTTGAAGATTTTGTGTGTGATTGCTTGAAAAGTATTAAAAATCAGACTTATAAAAATTTTGAAATAATCGTTGTTGACGATACATCTAAAGACAATACAAAAGAAAAAATAACTGATTTTATTTCACAAAATGCGGATATTGATATTAAGTTCATTCAAAATGAAACAAATATCGGGCAGTTTCAATCGTTTTTAAAAGGATTAAAGTCTGCAACAGGTCAATTTGTATGCGCAATAGACGGCGATGATATGCTTTTTCCCGAATACTGTGCAATGCACCTGGAAACTCATCTTAAAACCCCCGTCGCTCTTACGACATGCACTCAAGCTGAAATAGACGAAAATAATGTTTTGCACACAATTAACTCGCCTGACAGCCCCGTTAAAATAAATGAAAACTTTAAAATTAAATTAAAATCTTATGAAGAATTAAACGAATACAGAAGTGCAAATGAAATAAATACAACGGAAACAAGTGTAAAAGTATTAGATAATGACAAATACAGTTTTGCTTCCTGGCACTGGGGCCCTGCGTCATCCGCAATGATGAGAAAGTCTGTCTGCGATATGCTTTTGTTGCTTGAAAACTCCAAAAAGTTAAAAATAACAGCAGATAAATTTATTTTTTCTTTCTGCCATTTAATCGGTTCAAGTGCGGTAATTGACAAGGTTTTATTTGCTTATAGACGCCACAGTTCTAATTATTCTATGGCTAATCCCGTTTTAGGGAATAAAAAATATTTTAAAGAGCATACTCAAAGTAAATATTTCAGAAACAATAAAAAAATCAGAAGACAAATGTTTAAATTTATTAGAGAAAATGAGCCGTATTTTAAGGAAAAATTAAACAAGTCTAATTTAATACTTATTTATAAAAGAATAATTTTTTCGTTTGACCACAAATTTTTTAAGGGATTATTCAAATCATTATTTATTTAACGCTTTAACAACAACCTGTGTTCTGTCATCGACACCGAGTTTTTGAATAATACTGCTTACGTGGACTTTAACCGTGTTAATGCTTACATCAAGCAGTTTTGAAATTTCAGTGTTATTGAGTCCGTCGCAGATATATTTAAGCACCTCCTGCTCTCTTTCGGTTAAATTATAATCATCTAAATTAATTACCTTTTTCGGAGCGCATATTAAATTTAATATTGTATCTGCAGCTTTCGGATCAAACCACAGTGCGCCGTCCATAACCATATTTACAATATCAGCAAGCCTGTCGGGATTAATATCTTTACTGCAATAAGCTCTTGCCCCTGCTTTTACGGACTCTGATACTTCCTGCTCGGAGTTATGTGAAGTTAATATTATTATTTTTATATCTTTATTAATCCTGTTTATTTCTCTTGAAGCTTCAATGCCGTTGGTGTCGGGCAGTCCTAAATCCATTATAACCGCGTCAATATGAGTTTTTTTTACTATATTATAAGCATCTGAAGCATTTGCAGCTTCGTAAATTTCAGAAATAAACTCTTTTGTCTCAAATGCCGTTTTTAACCCGAACCTTATTAATGCGTGGTCTTCCACTATTAATATGTTATACATATAACTCCTAATTGTTATCTTTTTGCCTTATGTAATAAGATTTAATAATATCAACAATTTTGCGGTTTTCCTTTGATTGATTCTCACTGTGGAGTATGTCGGAAAACTCTTTTAATGTCAGCGAAGATAAAATTTTTCTGTCTTTTTCTTTGATTTTATTTCCATATTCGCTTATTAAAACATCCGTTATAACATCACATTTTAAACTAAAAAAAGCATCAATTATTTTGCCGTCAAAATGTTTATTTCTGCCATCAAGCATAATATCAAACGCATCTTTTAACGGCATTCTGTCACGGTAATGACGAACCGATGTAATTGCATCAAACACATCTCCTACAGCTAAAATTCTGCCTCCCAGCGGTATTTGATTTCCCTTCAATCCTCTGAAATAGCCTGTTCCGTCATACTTTTCATGATGTGAAGCAGCAATCTCCGCAATTTCAGAAAATGATTCATTCAAATTTGTTTTACGCAGTATGTCATAAGTTATTTTTACATGCTCTTTTATATGTTCATATTCTTCTTTGGTAAGTGCGCCTTTTTTCTGTAAGACCGCGTCTTTAATTCCGATTTTGCCTATATCATGAAGCATTGCCGCTTTTGATATTATCTCGGTTATGTCTTTATTCAAACCCATTTGATTTGAAATAAGCTCAGAATACATTTTTACTCTGCTTGAATGACCGAGTGTTATTTTATCACGCGCATCTATTGAAGCAGCGAGTGTATCTATAAATCCGTCAAATAATTCTTTTTGCTCCTCGAGCATTTTTTGCTGGATATTAAATAAAAGATTGTTCTCAATCGCAATCCCTGCGTTAGTTCCTATCGCAAGTAAAATTTCTTCATCTGCGTCGGTAAAATCGCCGTCTTTCTTATTTAATACTTGAAACGCGCCTATAATCTCATATTTAATATTGCGCATAGGCATACAAAGCAGATTGTATGTTTTATATCCCGTATGTTTATCTATTTCTTTATTAAATCTGCTGTCATTATATGCGTCTTTTATTCTGATAGTTTCACCGGTTCGCACGGCATAACCCGCAAACCCTTTGTCCGCAGAAAAACGGATTTCTTCGCTTTTCATCCCGAGTGCAACTTTTGACCAGAGTTCATTTTTATCTTTATCATAAAGAAAAACAGAACATCTGTCAGCATTTAACACCATTTTTGTCTGCTCGGCTATTGTCATCAAAAGTTTATCAAGATTAGCCTGCGTGTTAACAGTTCTTGCTATCTCGCTTAAAGCAAGAAGCAGTGTCGTTTTTCGGTTTTTATCATTTTCTTTTTCCGTATGTGAAATATTTGAAATATCCTGCGCATTTGAATTTATAAAATTATCGGAAAGTTCTTTCAGTTTTCCGCGCAATTTTAAAGGTATATTATCTGCAGGGATTAATGAAGCCTTTTCAATACACTCATAAGCCATTTTGGTATCCTGAAGTTTAATATATGCAAGCGCAAGCAATTCCAATGCTTTCATTTTTAATATCGGGTATTTTTTAAGATACTCCTGCGCATAAGTAAGGTAAAACAATGCTTCATTATACTTGTTTTCAGCATAATATATATATCCGAATGCAAATTTATTAACGGCGCAAATCTCTTTATCTGATGAGCTTTCAGCCAAGAATTTAGAATCCTCAAGCAATAGCAAGGATTTATAATAACTCTCGGGCGAAATAATGTAATTAATCAACCCATGGAGTGACAGGCAGATTGATACAGCTGAAATATCTTTATTGGCCAAAAAAATTTTATGCGCCTGCGACAAATTTTCGCCTGCTGTTTTATAATTTTCATCGGCAAATAAAACCATTGCATTATTTAAAAGCAACAGTGCATTTTCAACGCTTTCTTTTTGCAAATCATGCACTTTAGGCATATAAATCCTTAACAAACTAACAGTTTCATTATACAATATATTTTAAGGTTTTTAAATATGCAAAAAGTAAGTATAATAATTCCGGTATATAATGAAAAAGATACATTAAAACTTTTGCTGGAAAAAGTTGAAAATGCAGACTTTTGCGGGCTTGAAAAAGAAATAATTTTAACGGATGATGCCTCAACAGACGGCACAACGGATATTATTAAAGGGTTTGAGGGCAAATACAAAGTATTATTTCACTCCAAAAATCAAGGAAAAGGCGCCGCAATAAGAACCTCATTAAAAGAAGCAACGGGTGATTTTGTTGTAATTCAAGACGCTGATTTAGAGTACTCGCCCGAAGATTATAATAAACTGCTTCCTCTGCTTATTAATAATGAAGCGGATGTTGTTTACGGCTCAAGATTTATAAATACCGAAAACAGCGGGAAATTTATATTAAAAAACAAACTCGCAAATAAATTTTTAACATTGTTGACCAATATATTATACGGATGTGCCATAAGCGATATGGAAACCTGTTACAAAGCATTTAAAAAAGAATTAATACAGTCAATAGAAATAAAATCAGACCGATTTGATTTCGAGCCCGAAATAACCGCCAAGTTAATGAAGAAAAAAGCAAGAATAAAAGAAGCTGCAATATCCTACAACGGCAGAGCTCACAGCGAAGGTAAAAAAATCAATTGGAAAGACGGATTGCATGCAATCATTACTTTAATAAAGTATAAATTTACGGATTAAGAGGTTAATATGAAAAAACTGATAACTGTATTAATTGTAACAATGTTGGTAAGTTTAAGCGCATTTGCGCAAAAATATAAAGTAAATACGAGCGGAAAAGTAACCGCACCAAACGGGCAAACGCAAAACAGCAAACCGCAAAACCTTTATAATAATTATTACGGTCAGCAATATATAGCCACAAAACAAGCAACAGAAGGGAATGTCGGCACTGTAGAAATCGTAATGGATTACTCGGGGAGCATGTACAACTGGATAGAAGCCGCAAAAAGCTATATGGCAGGAATAATATCACAACTGCCCCCGACAATTAAAACAGGGTTTAGAGTTTTTGGTCATGACGGCGGAAATAACCCGTATAATCCCATTATGGGTAAAGTAAAAGAAGTAGTAAAAAAGAAAGACGGAAGCTATAAAGTAAAAAGCGGAACAGAATCTTATTTAGGTAAAGTAACAGGTTCATGCTCTGCTACCATGCAGGTAACACCAATAGCTTCAGATAACGCAGCGGCACTAAGCAGCGGAATGCGCTCGGTTCAATTGGGCGGTTCAACTCCGCTTACCCTGTCACTTGAACAAGCCGTAAAATACGATTTTAAAGGTATGGACACAACCTCCCCGAAAAAAATAATATTAATCACAGACGGCGGTGAAAACTGCGGAGGCGACCCGTGTGCATTTGCACGTGCATTAATGAAACAGCGCAAAGATGTTGTAATTGATGTTGTTTTGGTTTCTTCAAGCTCTAATGCTTTAAGGTGTCTTGCAACGGAAACGGG
>CANPYB010000116.1 GCA_947587605.1 Candidatus Gastranaerophilales bacterium | reverse complement strand
GGCAGAACAAAAAGTTTATACTATGTTTCAGCTGTTGCTAAAGCCTACAGAAAAGCAATAGACGACTACCTTTTAAAGGGAAAAATCAACAAAGAAGAAAATTATAACGAGATTATAAAAATAGGCAACAGAGGCTATACAACAGGCTTTTATCTGCATAAACCAGACAGCGAGGGCTACAGCTATGATATTTCAAAAGGGCTGGCGGGTGCTGACTGCTTGTGCGTTTTCCTTGATAAAAAGGATAATATGTTTAAAGTCCTTACTAAAAATAAATTTTTATTAAATGATGAGATTGAAATAATTACGCCTGATGAGTGCTTTAGAACAAAAGTTACAAAGATTTTTGACGAAAAATCTTGCGAAGAAAAACCCTTATGCAACACAAATGATGAATTTTTAATAGAACTTTCACACAGCCCGAAAGATTATAAATATGCACTTGCAAGAACTATAGGAGTTAAAAATTTAAGATGATTTTAAAACCCGATTATAATCTTGTTTCGCTTTTTGATATTGATTTTAAAGAACTGAAATCTATAGGGATAAATGCCGTTTTATTTGATTTAGACTCAACAGTAATGCCATCTAAATCGGGCGAATATCCTAATAAGGTATTGGAACTTCTTAAAGAACTTAAACAAAACTTTGTTATAGCAATAATAAGCAATAATAAAAGAGAAGAATATATCTCAAAAGTGCAGGCAATGTCTGATTTTCCCGTTATCGGAAATGCAAATAAACCTAATCCGAAAGTTATGAGAGAGTTCTTAAAGTCCGTAAACATATTGCCCGAAAATACTGTTGTAGTTGGGGATAGACCTTTAACGGATATATTGGCGGGAAAACTTTTGGGGGCGAAAACAGTTTTGGTTGACTCAATTACCCGCGAAAGTGAAAATAAATCTACAAGGTTTGTAAGGTGTCTTGAAAGACTCGTTATAAGAAAATAGCTTGACGGCGGATTTATTTTTTTATTTACATCTTTATACTTCTTAAAAAGGAGTTTGTTATGCTGCAAGAATTAAATGAAAATAATTTTGATGAAAATATAAAAGACGGTATAAAATTTGTTGCGTTTACCGCATCATGGTGCGGATTTTGCCAAAGACAAAAACCGATATTAAAAGAAATTGCAGACCAAAATATTTGGATAGGTGAAGTTGACCCCGATGAAAATCCTGCTTTGGTTCGACGCTTCGGAATAAGTGCTTTTCCGTCATTCCTTTTATTTAAAGACGGAAATTTAATCGCTAATTTCGCGGGATATAAAACAAAGTATGAACTTTTAAATACTCTGTTATCTTATTTGCAGTAATTTTTATTCATGATTATAATTAATTTATGATTAAAATTGCGATAACGGGAAATATAGCAAGCGGAAAGTCCCAAGTAGAGAGAATTTTATTATCTTTAGGTTATAAAGTGATTGATACGGATAAAATCAATCATTTTATACTTTCGTGCGACTTAGATGTAATAAAATCAATAAATGAAATATTCGGGTGTGATGATATATTTGATGAAAAGGGCAGTATTTCCCGCACTAAATTAGGTAAAGTTGTTTTCTCGGATGAAAATAAGCGCTCTAAGTTAGAGGCAATTTTACATCCTAAAATAAATGAAAAAGTTAATGAATTTTTAGTTCAAAACAGCAGTGAAAAATGGATATTTGTTTCTGTTCCGCTTCTTTTTGAAACGGGGATTGATGGTAACTTTGATAAAATTATTTTTGTTTCTGCCGATGAAGACGTAAGGCTTAAAAGGTTAATGGATAGAAATAATTATTCTAAGGAGTATGCCAAAATTCGTATTGACGCTCAAGCAAAAGAAGATGAAAAAATTAAAAAATCAGACTACATTATTTACAACAATTCAGACTTTATTAATTTAAGAAAGCAAGTTAATAATATTGTAAAACAGCTTTAATTATTAATTTTTATCTTGTCAGAAGTTAATTTTAAGATTGAAGATTTATAAAAATCCGTATTAATATTCAAATATTCGCCTAAGATTAAAAGTGAAAACAGATATTCTCTTATTTCTGTAATGTTTGTCTGCTCAAGAGCCGCATTATCAAGCAGTTTTGTAAATTTAGTATAAATTTTATTAAAATACATGTTTTGAGCTTCGGATATATCCACTTTTAAATTTAACTTTGAAGCGCATTCAAACATCTTTAAAATATTATCAAGTCTGTGCATTTCAAATGTTTTCATAAAGTTGTAAATTGCTTTTTGTATTTGATTTGAAAATATAGTGCAGGTTTGAGTTTTATCAATATCAATTTGAAAATCCTGCGCTTCTTTTAAAATATCAACACCTTTTTGGATTGTAGCTTCATCGGTTAAATTGATACAATCTTGGAAAATTTCGTTGAAATCATTTGAAAGAGTGTATTGTGCCGCCAGTTTGTATTCAACCGGAACACTTATTCCAAGGTTGATGAGCTGCATAATAAAGCTCTTACCCTCGTTATAAACTTCTCTGTATGTATTAGAAAATTTACCCAGTTTATCTTTAAGCGATGACAATAAAATTTTGCTTCTGTCTTCAATAATTACATCTTTTAAAGTAAAGTATTCGTTGCCGAAAGTCTTATCAAGCGCACGTATAATTTCTGTTACGGGATTGTTTAAGTATATATCGCAAAGATTTTTAGTTAATTCTTGTAAATTTTCACTGTCATCATAACGCTTTATGGCACAGTGGAAGTCACCCTCGGGGAATTGCAGTGCAGCAAAGAAAAAGTCGGCTTTTTCAAGTGTGATTTTTGATGATATTTCAATCCTGCCCGCACTGAATGCCGTTGAACCGTTAGATACGTATTTGCTGTAGTGCCTTTTTATATCATAACAGTATAAAGTAGTAAAATCTTCAAAATTATTGTGCATTGAAGATATTGCCCAAAGCGCTCCGATTTGTTTAATTGAAACAATAGACGGTTTAACAAATCTTTCATAAACATCTTTACCGCTTCCAAATCCTTGTATATTGCTTTGTGCGCGGGATAAAATTTCCAAAAAGCCTGTTTCTATGTCTTTATTGGAAAAATATTGAGCCAGCTGCATTGCACGTGCTGCATATTTCATTATTTGCGTTGTTTCAATTCCCGATATTTCTGAGAAAAACCAACCGCAGCTTGTATACATAAGCATTGCCTGTCTTTGCATTTCCATTAATTTTAATGCTTTAACGGTTTCAGCGTGGTCTAATTTATAATTTGCATGTTTATCAAGGAATAAATTTATTGAATTTTTGCTTCTGTCTAAAATAACGTCAATATAGTCATTTCTGGCTTTCCAAACATTTTTGAAATACTTGGAGCCTTGTTCTTCAAAGATTTTTCTTAATTCATCCCGAACGTAATCAAGCGCTTCACGCAAAGGTTTACGCCATTTTTGGTTCCAGCCGTAGCCCCCGCCCGTTGAACATCCGCAGTCATCACACCAGCGTCCGACACCGTGAGAACAGCTCCAGGAAGAAACATCTTTTATATCAACCTCGTATTTTACTTCTTCCTGTTCTAAATAGTTGGCATAATTGGTAATTTCAAATCCTTCATCTTCAGCCTTAACTTTTAAGATATATGAAAGCGCCATGTCACCGAATTTTGTGTGATGTCCGTAGCTTTCGCCGTCCGTTGCTATATTTACAAGCTGATTATAATCTCTTAAGTTGGATATTCCGTCTTTTAATCTTGAAATAAACTTATTTCCGTCTGTTAATAATTCATCAAATGCGACTGATTTTGAAATTGAGCCGTCATAAAAGAATAAATCTATATACTTTGATTTGTCGGATTTTGTAAAATATCTGTATGCTCTTGCGGGGTCTATATTGCCCCAGCTGACGTCGTTCCAATTATCGTTAGAATTTAATTTTCTGACGCTTTTTGCCTGGTATGGGGAAAGTATGGTGAATTTAATACCGCAGTCAATTAATGCTTCCAATGTTGCGTCATCGCATGCGGTTTCGGCAAGCCACATTCCCTCGGGTTTTCTGCCGAACCTGTATTGAAAGTCTTTTATCCCCCATATAATTTGAGTGTATTTATCGTCTTTATTTGCAAGAGGCATTATTATATGGTTATAAACCTGTGCAATAGCATTACCATGCCCGTTATTCTTTCCGGCACTTTCAACATCGGCTTTAATTATCCTGTCGTAAGAATACGGACTGTAATGTTCCATCCAAGATAACAGGGTGGGACCGAAATTAAAACTGATATATGCGTAGTTGTTTACAATGTCAAGAATTTTATTATCTTGAGTAACTATTTTTGATACCGAATTTGGCGTATAGCATTCCGCTGTGACTCTTGCATTCCAGTCGTGAAAAGGATTGGCACTATCCTGCACTTCTATTGTTTCCAGCCAGGGGTTTTCTCTTGGCGGCTGATAGAAGTGGCCATGTATGGTAAGATATGCTTTTTTATTTTCTTTCACAACTCTCTCCCGATTGCATTTATGTTATTTCTTTGCTTTAGTCGTTAAAACTTCAAGTTTTTTGACATCAACCCAAGGGTCGCCCAATGCCGTTGAAAATACGGTTCCCGAAATTTTAATTTTATCGCCTGCTTCCAAATCGGGATGTTTTTCTGCTGTTTCTCTGTCTACAAATATTTTCATTTCAGCTAACGGTATGGATTTTGTTTTTACGTCATTTCTTCTTATTAAAATCCCTATATATTTTGCAGGGTCTTTATATGCGGGTTTATAATCAAGCCCTAAAGAAGTATATGTTTCAAATTCCGCTTCAAAGGTTATATTTTTGTTTAAATATTTTGACGGAGCGTTGACAACGTCAATCGGATTTACACAAGTGTAAGACGGTGCTGTTTTTACGGCTGCAGGTGCACTTTTTACCGCAGTCGGTGCTGAAAATACCGCAGGCATTGAACTTATGCTTAATCCTCCGATGACGGATAATATCATTATCGATTTAATCAGTTTATTGTATTTCTTCATTATTTTCCCTCTTTTATCAATATACTATATTTTAACATAATTTTTTAAAAATCCGCATAAAAAAGTGTAGATTGAAACTTAAACCCGAACTATATAAATAATACTTTTTCGCAACCCCGAAAG
>CANPYB010000115.1 GCA_947587605.1 Candidatus Gastranaerophilales bacterium | reverse complement strand
GGTTCCGTCACCTATAACATTAATAAAATTAATATCTGCGCTTATTTTATTTCTTAATGAAATTTTATATTGCAATAGTTCTTTTCTCAATGCCGCAGTATTAACGGTGGGTTGAACGGGAGTTTGAGCAGGCATTTTTAAATTTGGTAATTGAGCTTGAGGCTGAGCCGATTGAGGTGCCGTTTTTTGCGGTATTGATGTCTGCTGCTGTTTTGGTTTTTGAACCTGCCCCGCTGCAGGCTGTTGAGGTTTTGGCTGCGGGGAAGTTGTTGTTTTAGCGGGCTTAACGGTTTTAGGGGCAGTTTTGACAGGGTTAGCCTGCTGTTTTTTAACCTCTTTAACCGCGTTTTTTACAGCTTCCGTTTTTAGGCTGATTAACAGCTTTAACGGGCTGCTCGGGTTTTTGAACCTGCTCTGCTGCGGGCTTAGGTGCAAGGTTTGTCAACGTATCCACAAAAACCTGTTTAATTACTTTGGGGGCAGATTGACTTTCAACTGTTGTATTATCTTTTTTCACCTGCTGAGCTTCTTTTACTTCAGCGGATTTAATTTCACTTTTGTTTTTGGAATTAATGTTTTTTAACCCGACAAAAATTAAAGCAGAAAAAATCATTATGAAAATTATCGCACCGAGCAAAATATAAAATCTGTCATCTTTATTATCGGATGTTAGCTGATACGTTTCTTCTCTTTGAACAGTTCTTTTCGGCACGGTATTTATAATAATTTCTTCAAAAATATTGTTCCCGCACTCGCAAAATTCGGGTTTTTCCTGATATTCTCTTCCGCAATCACTGCATTTATACATCTTGTACCTTAATTTATTATTTTTTTTAATTTTTCCGTATCGTTAAAATCCTGTGGCGTTGAATATTTAACCTGTTTTGATATTTTCCATGCGCCCTCTACATTTGTTGTATACCTGTTTGAGCCGGAGGGGAAATTTAATATGTTTTTCCCTTGATAACTCCTTATTACAGGTGCAATATACTGTATCGCATAAGGAGTATACATGGAATTTTCCGACCATGTCTTTACGTTTGATATTTTACCATACTTATCAACATCAAAAGAAAATTTAAAGATAATTCCCTCTTGAATCATAGGCAGTTTAACATCGCGCATAATTTGATTTTGAATATCCGAGCGCCATTTATTCCATTTTACAATGTCCTCTTTCTGTTCAAAATTTTGATTGTTTTGAACTTGATTTTTTGTATTAGTCGGAGGCACTTTATTTGCAACAGTATTAGTTTTTTTAATTTCCTGTTTTACGGGAGTTTGTTTTACCTCTTTAACGACTTTAGGCGAAGCCGTGACGGGTTTTACATTTGTTTTTTTTACTTCGGATTTTACCTGTGCCGTTTGCTTAACAACTGTTTTATTGTCATTTTTTATTTGCTGATTAAGTTTTTTTTGAGGTACATCCTGCTTAATTGTATCAACAGCTTTGTTTATAACTTCAACAGACCTTTCAACCACAGGTTTTGGTGCTTCTTCTTCCTGTAAAGCTATTTGATATTCAGAGTTATATATAAGTATATTTTTGTGCATTTGAGGCTTAACAGCACATAATACTATTGTTAAAACAACTAAAAAAACTATTAATCCCGTAAAAAAAGCTCTTTGCACAATTTATCTTTCTATTTTAGCCAGTAATTCATTACCCGATTCAATTTCAAATTTAAGTTTTGAAAGCATATAAGTTTCAGCAATTAAAAGCGCCGTAGGCACAAGCGCACCTAAAAAGCTCAACAACATGCCCGAAATCTCACTGCCCATTTCCTGCATAAAATATGAAATATTCATGGTAAATTCTATTAAAATAACACAAAGTCCGATAATAAAAGACCTGCGCATATCGGTATCAATTCTTTTTATGCCCTGCAGACCGTATATTTCAACACCGTGCTGAAGATAATTACTAAATCCGTCATTTTTTATTACATTAGATGCCTGTATTTTTTTACTGCACAAAAATCCGTTAACAAACATAAAGAATGCAAAAATAATCATTAAAGAAGCCAGAGTTAAAAACACGGGGCTGAATTTTAGACTGGAAATTCTTATCCACCCTGCAGCTTCGGGGAAACACATTGCAAGAGTATTAGATACCCCGTAAGCAAGAAAAGGCGCGGTAAGCACTCCAAGCAATATCTCGCCTGCCGATTTTAATTGTAAATTAAAGAGGGTATCTTTTATATTGTTAATTTTTGAATTGGTTAAAGAATTAATATACATCTCAATCCAGTGGCGGTAGTCTCTGACAACCGCTTCAAAATCCTCCCTGTACTCATATTTATTGAGCTCTTTAGAAATTTCCACGTTATTATTTTTATAATAGCCACAGGCAACAGCAAGCGCTGAACCTACAACGGTAAAAAATAATGACATAAATACCGCAAAAAACGGCATTGATTCGGGGGTTAAATAGTAAAGTAAATTTATTAAATATATTCCGCAAAACAGTATTGTTGAAAATCCCAGCATAAGTTTTTCACCGATTTTATTGGTTACGGATGAGGAGTTTATTTTGTTTTGAAAATATAAGAAAACTCCCTGTTTTAAAACAAGCCCTGCCGCATATATTAATGCCGAAAATACCAAGATAATTTTAACGTTAATAGGCATGTGAATTATATTTTCAGCCTGTTTAAGTTCAAGTCCCGCAAAATAATTTGCACATCCGAATGCTAATATTACTGAAGACAGTAATAAAGCGATATGAAGCACTATTCCCGCCTTTGAATTCATTGATAATTTGCGAGTTAAATCATTTATATGATAGTAAACTTGTTTAGTAATAGCAACGCGGGCTGCTTCAATTTCGGATTTCCTTTTTTCAAGTTTTAATTTAGCCGAAGCATTAACTTTATTTCCGTATACATCTGCAACGTCAGCTTCAGTAAACTTTTCAGCTTCAAGTTTAACATTATTGTTTTCCGGCTTTATTTTAACAGAGGGAGCATTTAATTTTATCTGAATGAAATCATCGGAATCTTTAACCAAAAGCCTGCAAGTTTTATCAACATCCAATGTCTCGGGCAGCGGTTCACCTTTAAATAAAATCTTATCACAGTGAAATTGATTTAATACCGTGCATTTATTTGTTTTTTCATCGTATTTAACGGTGAGCATATAATTAAACCCGAAGTCTGCAAGGTAATCATAACCCTCTTTAGATGAAATATTAATAAGTTCTTTATCATTAAAAGTTTTTTCGGAATTTTTAGTAACTATGGTAAACGCCATTGATATCTCCTAATAGTTAATAACAACATCAACATCATTTTTTAACACAACCTGCACTTGAGTATAAGCAGGAATTTCCGCATCAATACCTTTTTCGGCAGCACCCATAATAGCTGCGCCGCCACCGCCGATACCTGCACCTACTGCAGCACCTTGCCATACATTAGAAGCTCCGCCGCCTCCGAGCAAGCCGAATAATGCACCCAATGCAGCCCCCGTTACAGCTGCAACAGCAACACTGCTGACTTTTTCTTTTACAACTCCCTCGTTTGTCACGTTAAATTCTACTTCTTTTGTTAAAATGTCATAAACTTTACCGTCGGGAGTAGTTAATTTATTAAATACCAACTCAACAAGCCCGTTTCTCATTCCTATTTGAGCACCGTGAGCTTTAACTATCCGCCCCTCCAATAAACTTCCCTGCTGCGCAATTACATGATTATCAGCAGTTTTCCAATCTGTCTGCAACACTCCCATTACAGTATCGCCTACACTCGCAGTCGCCGTATTTATTGCATTTTGAATATATATATCAAGAGTATCGCCTTTCCCCGTTTTTCCTACAAACCCCTTTAAAGTAGTAGATGATTTAGGCATATTAACCGACTGCACAGTTTGAACCTGCGGTTTCGGGTCTTCAAATGAGTATGTTTTTTTCTCGCCCGTCAATGTTCTTTGAGCTATACTTGCAAAATTTTGGAGTAATTGTTCATTTTCTCTTTCTTCACAGTTTAAATCGCGAGTCTTAAAATACTTAATTATAGCCTTATTTACATTCTTTTTGGAATTATTTGAATTGTAGTAATAATACAAATTATTTCCGTCCTGCTGTAAAACAATAATGGAATAATTAATCGGTTCATCTATTGAAACAGCATAATAAGGGTCTTTCTTCTTAATTGTATATTCTTTTTCGGTTAAAACATTTTCAACCAGCTTTGCAGCGGAAGACTTGTTAACATTTTCCACATAATACAATTTAGTCAATGCAAAACATGGACTTACATTTAAAAACATAAATAAAATTGATATAAAAACCGCAAAATACTTTTTCATTATTTACCTCAACTCGTATAAATAAATTATTCAAATTTACTTACATTATACAATAACTAATCCGGCTGTAAAAGTATATTCTTAAAGACACTGCCTAAAGGGATGAAAAGCACTGTTTGAAGATTTATATCTGAATTGGTTTAAAATTCGGAAAAAAATTATGCCGTTAAAAAGAATTATTTTAGCGCTAATTCTTTTGCTAAATATACAAATAACCGCTTTTGGAGTTGAAGTAAATAACTATGACGAGCTGATAGAAAATCTGTCAGTACCCGAGGGAGACAGCGAAATACAATTAAATTCCGATATGGAAGCAAATTGTGCCATAGGCTGCCCCGCTAAAAAAAGTGTGACGCTAAACGGTCAAGGTCACACAATAAACGGCTGCGGATGCTCAGGGTTTACATTGGAAGAAAATCAATCAATGAATTTAAAAGATATAACTGTAAAAGATTTCCACAGCAGAAAAGGCGGAGTTGTTAATAACAGTTTAGGCTGTCATATTGATACTTTAAACGGAAACTTTATTGAAAATTCATCTGATGAAGACGGAGGCGTTGTTGTAAACGGTTCTGATATAGGAGAAGTAAAGGGAGAGTTTAATAATAACAGCGCATACAATAACGGAGGTGCGATTTATAATGAGGGAACAATAAATTCACTCTCGGGAAGTTTTAATAATAATTCAACGGAAAAAAGCACGGGCGGAGCTATATGTAATTTTGGCGATATCAAAGAAACAAATGCTTATTTTAAAGGCAATCAATCTCATGAGGGAATAGGCGGAGCTATTTATAACTTTTCAAATA
>CANPYB010000114.1 GCA_947587605.1 Candidatus Gastranaerophilales bacterium | reverse complement strand
AAGAAATAAACTACGCATATAAACTCCTAATACAAAACCAAGCTCATGACAGCATATATGGCTGCAGTTTGGATAGCGTTTGTGATGAAGTTATGGAGCGGTTTAGAAAAGTTGATACAACGGCAAACGGAATTATTAAAAGAACAATCAGAGATTTATCAGACAGCAATGCGCCTTTAGCAGTAATAAATTTGTCAAAATACCCGTATACGGGCGCAATAAAAGTTATAACGGATAAAAAACTTAATTATCCGAAAATCGCGAGTTATAAAGGTTTTACAGATGAAAAACTTTATAACATAAATCAAATCCCGATAACGGAAGATTATACAACTTTATACGAATATTTAATTGATGTAAAAAATCTGCCGGCATTGTCTTTAACGCATATTGATAAAAAATATATATGCAAAGAAAAATATTTAAAAACAGGTAAAAATTTTATCGAAAATAAAAATATTAAGTTTGAAGTTAAACAAGGTAAAATTACGGTTACGGACAAGCAAACAAATAAAACATACAATGACTTTATTACCATAACCGATTTAGCCGATATCGGCGACAGTTATAATTTTGGAGCGCTGAAAAACGATAAACCCGTTAAAGCACAATTAAAATCGGCAAAATTAAAAACACAAAATCCCGTTTTTGCTTTAATGAACCTTATTTATGAAATAGATATCCCGCAAAAATCGACCTCAAAAGGGAGAAGCAAAATAACCAAAAAGCATAAAATAAATATTGACGTAACTTTATATAACCAAGCAAAACATCTTGAATTTAAAGCAAATTGGGAAAATAAAAGCAAAGACCATATTTTAAAACTCGGCTTTAACTTAAAAGAAAAGATATATTCAACGGTAAATGAAGATTTGTTTTCAACCGTTGAACGCAGGTTTGACGCCGATTTTGACATAAATAAATATCTGCCCGCACCAAGAGGCAGGGAGATAAAACCAAATACCTCTCCAATGCAGAGATTTATGATGACACAAGGCTTCGGGCTTATAACAAAAGGGTTAAACGAGTACGAAATAATAAAAAACACTGTAAATTTAACCCTATTGCGCGCAACGGGTATAATATCAAACCCGCACAATCCGACTCGCGGGACTCCCGCAGGCCCGCCTATAGAAACACCAAAAATGCAGTGTTTAGGTAAAAACAAAGCTGAATTTGCACTGATTTTTACAAATTCCGAAAAACAAATGTATGCGCTTACTGATACATTTTACGGAAGTTGTCTGACTTTAAATACAAATAAAACTGATACAAAATTTTAAGAACACAAAATACTTTTTAATTATTACCGAATATTTCCCCTGCTTTTTGAGCCTGTTTAAGAAGCCCATAGTAAAATTCCAGTTCATCTTCGGTTGCTTCATTCAATATTTGCATAGATTTTATATAAAATGGGTTGTCGTTTGCTGATACTTTTTTTAAATTTAGTCCGACCTTATCAACCTCCAAATCAAGTGCGGATAAAACCTTGCTTAATGTAGCAAAACTGGGCTTATAAGTACCCAATTCAAGTTTTGAAATATGTTTTTCATGAACACCTGCAAGCTCTGCCAATTGTTCTTGAGTTAAGCCTTTAGCCTTTCTGATTTGTTTTAATTTTTTGCCAAAAGTATTGTCATTAGTCATGTTTTAACCTCTTATTTAATTCTAAGAGGATAGTAAAAGAAGTTTAACAGCACACTCTGGTAATTTTTTAATAAACTATCAGCTACTTGATATTTTTATAAAACTGTATTAATATAAAAACGGAATAATTTTTAATATAAAGGAATTAATTATGAAAAAGAGAAAAGTGCTATTAGCATTGTTGCTGTTCACTTCAGCATTGTGCTTATATACGGTATCATCTAAAGCTTATGCAAGAAGCGTAGATATTTATTTGTCAACGGGTACACAAAGTCAAAACCCGGGGGTAACTGTTACCAGTGCAGGATTTAGTTCAAGTGGCAACAGCGCTATAACAGATTTCAATATTATCCCGGATACCATTACAAGCCCGAGTTATACAATTCCGGTCAGTCAATTTGGAAACGAAGGTAACGGCAAAATAATTGAAGAAGGGACAACCGCTGACGCATTATCTCCTTTAAGGTGGTTTAGAGCAACAACCGATGGTAAGAACATTATTATTGCTCCGAGAGGTAACAGCTATCACGATTTTAACCCCGCCGTTATGGCTGCTCCCATTGCTGCTCAAATTGGCGGTTACTTAACTCAGTTAAATTCTTATGACGAAGCGTTCCGCAATATGGATATGTATATGCTTATGACTAAATCTCAACGTCAAGCTTTGAAAAATGCTAACAAAATTGCTTCTTCTAATTTAAATTACTCCGGTTTTGATACCGCTAATACTCCTTACGATGAAAAAGCTCTTTGGGCAAGACCTTATACTACTTTTGAAAATGTTAAACTTAATCACGGTCCTAAAGTTGATAACGTCGCTTGGGGCTCTTTCTTTGGAGGTGACAGCGAACTTATTGATTTAGGCAACGGCTGGGACGGTATGTTCGGTGTTTATGCAGGATATAACGGTTCTCATCAAAATTATGACGGTATTAGTATCTATCAAAACGGTGCTACTTTAGGTTTAGTAGGTATGGCGTATAAAGATAACTACTTCGCAGGTGTTACCGCGAACGTCGGTTCTAATATGGCTGATGCCGATACTATGTACGGCAGCGACGACTTTGCTTTATTAATGTCTGGTGTGGCAGCTAAAACAGGTTACAATTGGGAATTAGCAAAAGGTAAATTTATTATCCAACCAAGCTATATGATGTCTTATTCTTTTGTTAATGCATTTGATTATACTAACTCTGCAGGTATTAAAGTAAACGGTGATCCGTTGCATGTTATTACTTTTGAACCCGGAGTTAAATTTATCGGAAACTTAAATAACGGCTGGCAGCCTTATGCGGGAGCCAGCGTTGTTTGGAACGTTTTGGATAAAACAGAATTTAATGCTTCAGACGCAACTCTCCCCGAATTAAGCGTTAAACCGTTTGTTAAATACGGAGTAGGTATCAGAAAAACTTGGGGCGAAAGAGTAACAGGTTTCTTCCAGACTTTCTTTACTGCAGGCGGTAGAAGCGGTGTTGGTTTGCAGGCAGGTGTAAGATGGACTCTCGGCAAAACCGAACCTAAACACGCTAACTCAACTGGCGAGAAAAAATATATTAAAGCTGATAATACAAAAACTAATCAACAAATAATTTAAATCATCTTAAATTTATTAAAAAGACCTGCTTAATAAACAGGTCTTTTTTTTATTTATAATATTGATTTTATCCTTTTTTCGGAATAAAATTTTAATAGAATAATTAGGATAGTTAGGGAATTAATCCTGCCTCGGAGGAAAAGAGAAAAAGATGTCAAAAAGACGTGTAGTTGTAACGGGTATGGGCTGTATAACACCGTTTGGAATAGGTGTAGATAATTTATGGCAGAATTTAATAAACGGCAAAAGCGGAATAACCGAACATCATTTGGATAAAGAAAAACACCTTGTAAAAGTAGCAGGTCAGGTACCTGTTGACATCAATTTTGAAGAATATATGGACGCAAAAGAGGTTAAAAGACTCGATAAAAGTATAATTTATGCACTCGTCGCAGCGGAAGAGGCATACAAAGACTCGGGGCTTAACTTATCAAAAGAAGATTTAACAAGAATAGGAACGATAGTATCAACCGCAGCAGGCGGACTGGTTGTTGTTACAACAGGCTACGAGGAAATGATGAAAAGAGGATTCCATAAATGTTCTCCGTTTACAGTTCCCATGATGATAGCAAATATGGCATCGGGTAAAGTATCAATAAAATTCGGATTAAGAGGCCCAAGTAAAGCAGTATTATCGGCATGCGCAACGGGAGCACATTCAATAGGCGATTCCTGCCGTACAATACAATACGGAGACGCTGACATAATGTTTGCGGGAGGTGCAGAATCAAGCGTTTGTGATTTCGGCTTAGGTGCATTTACAAGCGCAAGAACCCTATCTAAAAGTACAAGACCTGCCAATGAAGTATCAAGACCTTATGATAAAGACCGCGACGGATTTGTACTCTCCGAGGGCGGAGCGGTATTAATATTAGAAGAAAGAGAACACGCACTTGCACGCGGAGCAAGAATTTATGCCGAAATAACAGGTTACGGTCAAAGTTCCGACGCTTATGATATGGTAGCTCCGGACCCTGAGGGCAAAGGCGCGGAACTCGCTATTCGTAACTGCTTAAAAGAGGCAAATAAACAACCTAAAGATGTTGATTATATTAATATGCACGGAACAAGCACTCATTTGGGAGACTTGGCAGAATCTAATACGGTTGCAAGGATATTCGGCGACAGAAAAACTAATACAAACCTCTGCGTAAGCTCAACTAAATCCATGACAGGCCACATGTTAGGTGCGGCAGGTTCTACGGAAGCTATTGTTGCCGTTAAAACAATAGTAGAGGGCATAGTTCCGCCTACAATTAACCTTATTAATTTAGACCCCGAGGCTGCCGATTTGGATTATGTTGCTAACAAATCAAAGAAAAAAGAAGTTAAAGTCGCATTATCAAATTCTTTCGGCTTTGGCGGTCATAATGCCGTTTTAATGTTTGAAAAGGGTTAATATTAAATTTCTTTTGGCCTGTTTTTTATTTTAACAGGAAATTTAAAGTTTTATATTTCTTGACAATGTGTTGTTTTTAGACTACAATAATAATATGAAAGAAATTCTTACCTATAAAACTTCAAATGGAAAATGTCCTTATGACGATTGGTTTTATAAACTGGATAAAACTACACAAGCAAGAATTGAAAAAAGACTTGAAAGAGTTGAAGAAGGTAATTACGGTGATTTCAAAAAATTAGATAGTGAAATTTCCGAATTACGATTTACTTTTGGAAGCGGTTATAGAATTTATTTCACTGAAACAAATGATATTATAGTTATTCTATTATGTGCAGGAGATAAAAGCACTCAAACGGAAGATATTAAAATGGCTAAAAAATACTTACATGATTTAATTGAAAGGAATAAATAAAATGAAATTAAATATTGATAAACTAAAAAAGAATACAATTTCTTATGAAGAACTTTCAGAAAAACATTTTCTTGATGTAGAATTTCAAAAAGAATATTTAAACCTTTCTTTATCAGAA
>CANPYB010000113.1 GCA_947587605.1 Candidatus Gastranaerophilales bacterium | reverse complement strand
TCGCATTGATTTCTTTTTTATGAAACCCGATATTTAATCCCCATTGAGCTAATCGGCATGTAGTTATGAGTGTTTTTCCCTCAACCTGTTCTTTCTTGTAAAACATTTCATTTAGAGTTTTTTCGTTATGTTTTAACAGAATAAAATTTTCCATTAAACTTGCATTATGTTTTTGATTTATTTCCTCTACCCCGTCTATGATGATTTTTTCAGTACGGATTAGGGGTTTATGATACAAAATTCCGTCCTCATTAATATTAATTTTAATATTATTTATTTCTAAAAATTTATCTAATGTAATTAATTTGTTTTTAAATTCTTCCGAAACATTTATGTAATCGGAAAATCTTTTAAGAGTATCAAAACAGCTGTCGCAGCTGCATATAATAAACTCGCAGTCCTTAGGAACAGAGTTTATAATCTTTTGAGCGTTTCTTATGAATGCTTTTATATCCCCTGTACTTAAATACGGGTATCCGCAGCAGGGATTTAATACCTTTTCAATATTGAAGCCTGCTTCTTCTATTAAGTTTAATGAGGCATATTTATCTGCAGGATTTATAAATTTATTATAACATCCCTCAAAATAGACTGCTTTTTTATTTGATTTAATGTTTGTTTTTTTTCGTTTAACTTTTATTTTATAAAGGTTTTTTGAGTATTCATCGGGATAATAATTAAATAATCTGAATATTTTAGCTTTAATACTTATTAAACGCATAAATACGAAATACATAAATGAAAACATATGAAATTTAGAATATTTTTCTTTTAACAGAGTATGAATTTTGTATGTGTCAATATTGCTGGGGCAAAAGTTTTTACACTGATTACAGTTAAGGCATAAGTCAAGATTTTTTATAAATTCACGGCTTAGTTTCAAGTCATTGTTAAAATGCTGATTTAGCACAATATATCTGCCTCTTGGCAATAACATTTCATTTTTTGTTGCAATGAAGACAGGGCATACGCTTTTGCACAGTCCGCATTTTGAACATTTATATACTTCTTCTTTTATATCCATATTATAATTATTCGCAAAAAATCAAACAATTTGCAATTTATAAATAATTATATAATAATTAATAGTTATGGATATAAAAAAAATCGTAAAAAGTAAAAGAAATATATTATATATAGTATTATTCTCGTTTATCCTTATAGCCTGTATATGGTCATTTATATATGCGGGCATGATTACAAGATCATTTAAGAATAAAATATCAGACCAGTCATATAAAAACAAAGAAGCAAATATTGAAAACCTGCTTGTAACCGAAACAAAAGACAGCGAAAAACTATGGGAAATGTACGCTGAAAACGGAAGATACAGTGATGTGGACAGCGTTGTATTCTTAGAAAATATTATAGGCAATTTTTATGATGATAAAAAAGTAAAAGCAAGTTTTAAAGCAGACAGAGGAACATATCATTCCATAAAAAAAGAAATAATATTATATGATAATGTAATATTGGTATATGAGGACGGAACAAATATAAGAGCAGACAGAATAAAATATTCTGGTAAAGGGCAGGATATTATAGCACTTGGCAATATAAGGATAGAAAAGCCGAATGAAGCAATAATCTTCGGAAACAAAGCGGTATTAAAGAGTGATTATTCCGATTTCCACATAGAGGGCAGAACCAAAACCCAATTTTATATGTAAAGGCAAAGATTATGAGAAAAAAAATAATAAATACATTGTTAATAATGTTTTTAACAGCAGGAATTGTATATGCGGGTTCGTTAAGTGTAGAATCCGATACGCAGGAATTTAAAGATTCAGACAGCAAAATATATTTAGAGGGAAATGTGAAGGTAAAATCGGGCGAAGTTAATATAACAAGCCCCAGAGCGGTTGTTGAACTTGATCCGAAAAATAATAAAGTTAATAATGTTGAATTTAAAGATAACGCATATTCATTCGGAATGCAGTCGGGGAAAAAGAGTGAAATAAAGGCTCAAATACTGTCTATGTCATTATTAAATAAAATATTTACGGCAGACGGTAATTCAATATCAACTATTACCGAAAATGATAAACCCGTTGTAATTGTTACGGCAGACAGGCAGGAATATCACAAAAATGCCAATCAAATGAAAGCGTTTGGAAATGTAAATATAGTTTATAAGGATATAGATACGCTCTCTGACCAAGCTGTTGTTGACTTAACGGGTGATAATAACGTAAAAAAAATACAATTAATAGGTAAAGCTAAATTAAAACAGGATAAAAGTACAATTACCGCAAATAAATTGACATATAATAACTTGACACAAGAAGCGGTGGCAATAGGGAATGTTCATTCGGATATAATTACAGATGACAGTAAAAATATTGAAGTTTGGTCAAGCTACCAATCTTATGACAAGCGTTCAAATGTAATAACCGCTTCGGGCGGAACAAAGATTAAATATGAAGATTACATTGCAAGAGGTCCGAAAGTAAATGTATTTGCAGACAGTAAAACTAAAAAATTAAATCAGGCAATATTTGTCGGACGTTCAAAAATAGAAACTAAAGGCAGAACAATAGAAGCGGATAGAATTTCAATAACGATGAACCCTAAAGACTTTAAAGCAGAGGGACATGTTAAGTCTGTAATTCCTAATATCGGAAATTAATTTTATTTATCTGCAAAAAATAAAGGCTGATTAAATTCAGCCTTTATTTTTTGCAAATAAATGTATGTAAATTATTTAAAAGCAAATGTAAATTTTTGTAACATTTGAATAAAAAAACTCAAGTTTTGCATTATACGTGCCGATATTCAAAATAAAAATAATAACTGAAAAGGAGAAAAACATGACTGACGGAATTGATATGTCCAAATATCTGTTAAGGAATGAAAGATGGTTAGATACCGGAGAAGATCATAAGGTTGACGGAACATTAACCGATGATGAAGTTGCCGTATTCTTTTCTAACGGACACTTACAATATGACGGAGATAATTATAATGTTGACGGTACTATCTCGAATGAAGAATTTAATAAATGGTATGAAGCAAATGAGAGTGCTATATCGTCCTTCTTATCAGCTGAGTATAATCTTTCTTATAGTGATTCTAAATCTAAACAAAGTGTATATGAAGCAATACAGGATTTAGCAAAAAACTATTTAAATGATGAATATAAAAACACCAACCATGGCAAAATGGAAATTGTAGATGAAAATTTAAAAGTGCAAACATATGATAATGCAAAAAATAACTTTAATGATTCAAATTTAACCTTAAAAGGCAGCACCGGTGACAATGCAAAAGTTGATATAACGAAACTTGAGTTCGAAAAATTTACGGTATCGGCACCCCCTGCCGGAACTGGCACAATACCCGCAACAACGACTCCGGAGGGTACTCCCGAAACTACTAACCCTGATACTATAATTAATCCAAATGGTACAAAAACAGAGACTACAACTAACGCAGATGGTACTATCACAGAAAAAACTTATAATGCTAACGGTATAGTTACGCATGAACTTGTAAAAAATTCAAGAGGAAACACATTATCCAATACTTTCTATTCTGTTGATGCTAAAGGTAATAGGGTAATGACCTCTCAAACCGTGAATACTTTTGATGACGGAGGAAAAGCCGCAACAAATACTGTTACAATGTATAGTGACGGCAAAAAATCAAAGGAAACTTTTACGGATTTTAAAAACGGAAATATTGTAAAAGAAACCGAATATTATAGTGACGGAAAGAAAAAATCATATAGCGAATCAGATCCGGCAGCTCATACTGCAAAGAAAACATATTATGCTTCCGACGGCAGCAGTATAACTAAAACAGAAGAAATAACGACAATAAATAATACTCCCGAAGCTACTACAAAACATATAAAAATTACATATTCTAATGGAAATGTTGAATATAAAGTACAAAGTACTTTCAGAGGTCAAACCACCGAATATGAAACCAATGAAGACTGGGTTAAATTGGAAAATGCAAACAATATTGATCCTAACAAGACGGTAGAAAACTTACAGGAGAAGAATGGTTTCACTGCAGATCGTATTAGCGGTATATTTGAAACAGCATCCGATGCTGATTTGGTTTATATTATCGATAAATACGGGCTGTCTGCTTTTGTAGATTCAATGAATTATCTGTCGACGTCAGTTAATCCTGAAGTAGAAAAATACAAAAAAGACATGGTAGATGCCTTTATGCGTCAAGCTAATAGTGACGGAAAGTATAAAACTAAAGCAATAGAATTACTGTGTGAATGTCTATCGTATGATTATAGTTCGTCAAATAGTGGTTCTTATGCGGATTGTGAATTGACACAACGTATTTTTGCCTCGAATGATGCAAATTTGATAAGAAATATAGCACTTCAGTATAAAAAAACAACCGGTTATAGTATAAATTGTATAGTTGATAAAAGTGCTGCAGCTGATAAAATAACATATGCACTATTAATGAAACAGCCCGTTACAGATGCGGCACTGGAAGTTTTAGTTGATCAAATAGACACTTATAATCCTTCTTCAATTAATAAGTTATTTGGTGAAGGCAGCGTATTTAGACTATATGCTACTGATCCAAAAACTACGGCAGCCTTTGTTAGAAAATTTAATGAAAATAAAAAAACTAGCTTGATTAATTTTATTGATTTAGAAACAGATAAAGAAATTAGCACCCCCGCAGAAACATATATCGCAAAACAACTTCTCGCTGCTGCAAAAAAAGGAGATCCTACAGCTATAGAATACTTGTGCAAAGAAATATATTCTGCTACTAAAGGTAGGAGCGGTACGTCTGATTCGTTTATTAATGCAATATTTAAAGTAGAAAATGCCGATGTTATAGAAAAATTACAGGAAAACTACAGCACATATTACGGCAGAAAATTATTTGATGATGTTCTTGCTGATGCAGATAGTTCACAAACAAATGCTATTCATGATGTAGAAGACGAAATAGCAGGTTATTATAGAAAAAAATAATAATAAATTAATTTATAAACAACCCGTAACCAAGCGGGTTGTTTTTTATTCTCATTTATGTCTTTTTTATACAACTTTCTTGTAATTTAACTGTGTTTGGAGTACATTTTTATTAACTAGATGTAAGTAATCAGTTAATGAGAATGGAGGTAGTATAAATGTCTAAAAAGACAATTACTGTTGACGGTAACTACGCAGCAGCGCATATAGCGTATGCACTGAGCGAAGTATCGGCAATTTACCCAATCACTCCGTCATCAACAATGGGTGAATGGATTGATGAATG
>CANPYB010000112.1 GCA_947587605.1 Candidatus Gastranaerophilales bacterium | reverse complement strand
CGGCAGGAAATGAGGCAATTAAAAATCCGCCGAATAAATTGGGATTATACGGCTTTAATGTTCCGTAAACTCTTGATAATACGTCCTCGGGGTTTACATAGCTTGTATCCTGCCAGGTGGATATGTTTTCTACCCCGATATAATTTTGAATTAAGCCTAATATACTTTCAATACCCGATATAATTGCTATTGTTAATAATATTAAAGGTATAAATTTCTTTCCATTCTTTAAAAATTGGCACATAGCGAAGTAAAAAGAAATATATATCACCGTTTTCATAAATCCGTAAAGGCTTTGAGGAAGCATTGAGGATGTAAAATTAGATATTAAGCAAATAAACAGGTATATTAACAAGAAAAAATTACATTTTTCAAGTTCTATTTTTTCGCCCTTAGTAATCAATACTTTAAAAAATACCGAAAGAGGCACTAAAATTGCAATTATACCTAATGTTTCAGTGCTTGCAAATGTAGAAATAGCGTATGTTAAAAGAATTGCAAGCAGAATAAAATAATCCCAAGACGAAAGTATAAAACTGTTTTGCCTTATTTTTTCGGTTTTATTTTGTATTGCTCCCAAGCATAAGTTTATAAAATCAAATATTTTAGACTCTAATATTTTCATTGTTGATTTTGATTTTCTTCAACCTCATAAACCCCCGAAATAGTACCGGAGTATTTGTATTTTTGACCCTCAATAACAACGGGAATACCCATTTTAATTTTATTTCCGCCCGCAACATATCCGTCAGGAGTCTTTTTAGCTTTATCTTCAAGTCTTATTATAAAATCATAAAGATTAGGTGTTGAAACATCTTCGGCAACAATAAATCCTTTTTCGTTGTTTGCGGGGATTAAAGTTACCCTCGGACGCCCGTCCAGTGCGGTTATTTTTAATTTTGTATAAGGTACGTTTCTTATTGTGATAAATGCGTCATCTCCTGCCTTAAAAGGAGCTACCGTGTCTGAAATAGTTACGCCTCTAAAAAAGACTTCAAACTGAATTGTTACTTCCTTTTCTATCGGAAGATTTGAAAAGTTCTTTTTCTTCACAAAAACATAAGTTCCGATAGCGCCAAGTATGATAACCAGCAAAATAATTATATAATCGGTAAGTTTCAATTTTTTAAACATGTTCATAATATCTCCTAAAATTTAATTTTAAAAATTTCCATATCCATTTTATCCAATACCGATTTTAACATCGGAACAGTTGTAACAGCGCAGCCGAACGACCTTATAACGATACTTGCAGCAAGGTTGCCCAGTATTGCCGCATTTTTTTTGCTCATGCCTGCGGCAAGCCCTAAAGTAAATGCCGCAACAACAGTATCACCCGCACCTGTTACATCAAAAACATCCGTTTTATTAAATACGGGGATTTTTTCATAATTGCCGTTATTTTCAAATAATGCCATTCCGTCGCCTCCGAGGGTAATTAATACGGAGTCTGCATTTGTTTTTTCAAGCATAACTCTGCCGGCCTGTTTAAGTGTTTGTTCATCTTTAATAAAGAACCCCACGTATTTTTCGGTATCGGGCTGGTTTGGAGTCATTGAAGTTACGCCGTTAAATCTGTTTAAATCCTTTTGAGAGTCAACAACGATAATTTTATTATACTTTTTACAAAGCTCAATCGCTTTATTAATAACCTTATCGGTGAGTATTCCGATATTATAATCGGATAAAATAACTGCGTCGTGCTTAGGTATTGCAATTTCCATTTGAGCCAGCACTTTATTTTCAGTTTCAATAGAAATCGGGTCAATGGTTTCGCGGTCAATTCTGACTATCTGCTGAGTAACCGATTGGGAGCAGGAACCCGATATTCTCGTTTTAACGGTAGTTGCGCGGTTTTTATCCTGCACCATATATTCGGTATTAATCCCTGCTTCTTTAAAAGTGTTTAAAAGTATCGGAGCATAGTAGTCATCACCGTATAAACCTATAACGCTGACCTTTCCGCCGTTGAGCGCCGATAAATTGTGTGCGGCATTTGATGCGGCACCAAGTATTATTTTGGTATTATAATGGCGCAAAATAAGTACGGGAGCTTCACGGCTCATACGGTCAGTAGTCCCGTAAACCATTTCATCTATTGCCATATCTCCTATTACAAGTACGGACGGTTTTGATAAACTGTCAAGCCCTTTTATAATTTCTTCTTTATCTACCGTAAACATATTTTACTCTCCGATATAATTCCTTTATAATAGTAGCATAAAATAAAAGATTTGATTTATGGATATAATAAAAGATAAAAATTCAAAAGTTTCATTTATAGGTATATCTTTAGGCGGCTTAAGCACTATTGAATCGGCAGTCGCCGTGCTTGACAGAAATTTACATATAATTACTCTGGATAAACTTTTTTCAATGAGCGATGTTAAATATTTTCTTGATAATTTTGCAGGGAAACAAAATGCGGTAATTATGGTTTCTATCCCCGAAAATCAAGTCATGCTTGATCATAAATGGAAATATAACTCCAGAACTTATGATTTGGTAAATTTTGATAAGAAAATGATTAACCGCGAAGATTGGACAAACAGATTTTCTTCGCGCGGAAGCGAATATTTTAAAGAGTTAAGCGCTAAAGGAACAGACATATTCCGCTTTGATACTGATAATATGAAAAAAGTTATGGGAAGCTGTTATGCATATAAAGACAGAACTCCCACCGACTGCAAATCTTTGCAGGATACTTTAAGAATAAAATATAATATGCGCGAGCTTCCCGTGAATATGCTTCCCGTTGCACAGTTAGAAGCTATTTTAGGCGCAATTCTTGCTAATATGTCGGTTCTTGGAAACAGCGATTTTGAATGCAAAATTATTGGTGAGTTTGACGGACTTAAAACAATAGGAATATAAATAAAAATCCCCGCTGTTTTGCGGGGATTTTTACTATCGAAATTTATATTTACACAGCCGTTAATTTAGCCGAGTTTTCAAGTTTTAATGTTTCCGTTGTAATGTCGCAAACACTTGACGGACCGAAGTAT
The DNA here is from genome assembly GCA_947587605.1 of Candidatus Gastranaerophilales bacterium. GTDB lineage: Bacteria > Cyanobacteriota > Vampirovibrionia > Gastranaerophilales > Gastranaerophilaceae > Avigastranaerophilus. Next base: position 2,377 of record CANPYB010000112.1, on the reverse strand, counting down.
TGAATTGAACCGGGGAATATGTATTTATCCTCATAAGCCCAAGTTGTTCTGTTCTTTTCAAGTTCTTTAAATACGGGACCATCCAGTTCAACAAGTGCTTTTTTAATAACAGGTTTAAATTCGCCGTGGCGTTTTTCCATATTCATCATCATTGTTAAAGGAACTCCGCCTGCTACCCATTCACTTGCGTTTGCGGAAAGATTTTTAACTGATGATAAGTAGCCTGTTAAACCGAATTTTAACAACGCAAATGCGTTATAACCTAAAGAGTAGCAGTAATCAGCGTCAAAGTTTGACGGGAATGCACATCTGCCCTCGTAGCCGAAGAAGTGGCATTGAGCTGAGAATTTACCGTTATATGTGCCTTGTTTTTTCATTTCCGCTAATCTTGCACTTACCATTTCAATTAAAAGTTTTTCAGTTTCTATTTTTGATACTTGAACATTGCCGTGAGGATCTCTATCCATTAATAATTGCTGTTTAATCATGACGGGAAGCGAGCTGAATACTGCGCTGTCCTCTGAGTTTAATTTTCCTTTTATGATTTCAAATTTAGCATTTTCTTCTGCGTTTTTATAGTTATTATCGTTTTCAAGAGAAGCTAAAGTATCATTTAAGTTTGATATCATTGATTTTATTTCGGGTATAAATTCAATTAAACCCTCGGGGATTAAAGCGATACCGAAGTTTTTGCCCATTTCGGCTCTTTTTGCAACAATTTCAGTCATATTATCAACAATTTGTTTTAAAGACATTTTCTTTTGTTCAACTTCTTCCGAAATTAAAGTAATATTCGGTTGAGTTTGAAGTGCAACTTCAAGCCCTACATGAGTAGCGCTTCTGCCCATTAATTTAATAAAATGCCAATATTTTTTAGCGCTGTTAGCATCTCTTAATATGTTTCCTACAAGCTCTGCGTATGTTTTTGTAGCGGTATCAAAGCCGAAAGATATTTCTATCTGGTCGTTTTTCAAGTCGCCGTCTATGGTTTTTGGGCAGCCTATTACTTGAATACCCGCATTATGTTTAATAAACCATTCGGCAAGCATAGCTGCGTTTGTGTTAGAGTCGTCACCGCCTATAATAACAACGCCTGTAATACCTAAATTCTTGCATACCTGCCAAGCCTTTTGGAACTGTTCTTCTGTTTCAAGTTTTGTTCTGCCCGAACCTATAATATCAAATCCGCCGGTATTTCTGTATGCGTTAATTTTTTCGTCGGTAAATTCAATATATTTGCCGTCTATAATACCCGACGGGCCGCCTAAAAAGCCGTATAATTTATTTTCACTGTTTGATTGTTTTAAAGCGTCATAAAGTCCTGCTATTACATTATGACCTCCCGGTGCTTGACCGCCCGATAAAATTACACCGATGTTTCTTTTTTCACCGATTTCTTTATTATCAGAAGTATTAAATGTAACAACGGGTTTGCCGTAAGTATTTTTAAATAACTCTTTTATTTGTTCTTGGTCTTTAACAGATTCCGTTTTATTCCCCTCTGTCATGGTCAGATTATTAATCCCGCCTGCCAATGAACTTGGAAGTTTAGGCTGATATTTTAATCTTTCGATTTGAAGTGATGAAAGTTCTTTCATTTACTATCTCCATTCTTTTTTACCTTACGTGTTTATTTTATCACAAAAAAGTTATCGTAATGACATAACCGCAAGGAGAATTAAATTTATTTGTTCATAGTTAATAATTTTTTTAAAAGGACAGTTTATGAGAAAAATTTTCACATTATTATTGTTTTTAATATTTGTTAATCCTGCTTTTGCTTTTGAATACACCGAAAATGACAAGGTAATGTTTTACAATGCTTTCTTAGACGGATATTTTACCGAAATGCAAAAAAGCATAAACAATCTTCAAATTGAACAGAGCAGAAAAGATAAATTAATGAGTGAGTTAAAAGCAAATACAAACAGGCAGGAGTTAATAAATTCTTCGTGGGGCTGCATACAAAAATACCCTATTCAGCAGATAGTATCAGCTGCGGTTCTTTGCACTACGGAGTGGAACGGCAAACAAATCAGCCAAAATAAAGAATTATACGACTTATTGAAATAATTACCACTTTAAAACAAATTCTTTAGGTGAGTATGATTTAAGATAATCAAACATTTCATCAAGCGAATTTGCAATAAAATAGAGTGATTTCGTTTCTTCTTTAGCAAATTTATTTTCATAAATTGTATCAAACATTTTAAACAAATTTGAATAATAATTATCAAAATTCATAAAAATAACTGGTTTATTGTGGTAGCCTAATTGTTTAGCGACAAGGATTTCAAACACTTCTTCAAAAGTACCGAAGCCGCCCGGCATAGCTATGAAGCCGTCGGAGAGTTTTTCCATTGTTGCTTTTCTTTCG
>CANPYB010000111.1 GCA_947587605.1 Candidatus Gastranaerophilales bacterium | reverse complement strand
GCTGCTTTTTTTGATACTTTGCCTGCTTTTTGTAATAATTCTAATGTTATTTCATCGCCCTGTATATTGCCCAATTCGCTAACATTAATTTGAGCGTAATTGATTGCATTAAAGTTTGTAAATCCTTTTAATTTGGGCATTTGTCTGTAACCGGGCATTTGTCCGCCTTCAAATCCTCTTTTTGAGCTGCGTCCCGATCTTTGTCCTTCACCGTTATTTCCTCTGCAGGAGGTTTTACCGTGACCTGATGAACGACCTCTGCCTACTCTCTTTTCTTTGCCTGTTGCACCTTGTGCCGGTCTTAAATCTTCTATTTCTATTCTTTCTGTCATTGTTTTTTCCTTTTCTATTCTGCAACGCTTAATAAATGAGGAATTGATTGTACCATTCCCATTATTGTTGCACTGTTTTCGTGTTCAACTGTTTGGTCTTTTTTTGTTAATCCGAGTGCTTTTGCTACTCGTCTTTGTTTTTCGGTTGTTCCTATTAAACTTTTTACCAATGTTATTTTTACTTTTTTATTTTTAGCCATTTTTTATTTTCCTCTTAATTAAGCATGTCTTTCAATGATAAGCCGCGTCTTTTTGCTACTACGTCAAACGGTTTTAATGATTTGAGCGCGCTTAATGTTGCGTTTGCAGCGTTTAAAGGTGATTTTGAACCTAATGATTTACTTAATATGTTCTCTATCCCTGCTAATTCCAGTACTGCACGAACAGCACCGCCTGCGATAACTCCTGTACCTTGTGATGCCGGTTTTAACATTACACTGCCTGCTCCTGATCTGCCTGTTATCGGGTGCGGAATTGTTGTTCTGTATATAGGTACGTTTATTAAGTTCTTTCTCCCGTCTGCTACTGCTTTTTGTATCGCAATTATTACTTCGGCAGCTTTTGCACAGCCTACACCTACTTGTCCGTTTTTATTTCCTACTACGACAATTGCTCTAAAACTTAATTTTTTGCCGCCTTTTACAACTTTTGTTACTCTTCTTACTTGTATTACCTGTTCTTTCCATTCACTTTGAACAGTCTCATTTGTTGTCTCAATTTTTTTCTTTTTAGACTTGCTTTTAGTTTCTTCCACGTCTTTTGCCTTTCTTTATTTTTAATCCTAAATATAAAAAAACATAATAACGTACTTACCTTTTGTAAGTTTTATTATGTATGGGTTGGATTTTTTTCTGACTATTTTATATTATTACATAAATTTTTTATTGCAAGTTTTTATTTTCATTCATTTTTAAATATGTTGATTCTCCCCATGATATATCAACATACTTTATTGCATCATTTGTTCCTCTTATTTTCGGCATTATAGAAGCAAGTGCTTTTATTCTTTCATATACGTTTGTATCCAGCTCGCCGAGCCTTACTTTTACGCTTTTTAACTGTACAAACGCATTGTGAGGTATCCTTAAATCTATGTATTCTACGCTTTCTCCCGAATAATTTTCTATATCTTTATACAATTTATATAACTGTAAAATTTTTTCTTTGTTCCATTTTTCGTAATCATCATCTTTTGTGCCGTAGCTTAATATTTTTGCGGTTTTAATACCGTTGTTTAACGGTAAATATTCTCTGCCTATTAATTTACCCGAGTATGAATATGCTGCAACTTCTGCCACATCTTCTTTAGGTGCTATTATTATTGCCGGAGTTTCTTCCTCCAGCATTATTACATATCTTGCAGGAAAACCAAATCTTCTTACATAAGCACTTTTAACAGGTGATAATTTTTCCAGCGACTTTGCTGCTTCTGTCGGATTTATCATATATATCGGCTTTTTTTCAACAGGCAGTTTCTTTATTTCATTTATTATTTTTGATTTTGGTACAATATTGTTTCCGAGTATTTCTATATATTTATCGGTATTTTTAATATACATATCTTTCGGAAAATACCAATAATGTACAATTGATAACCTGTATATACAGTAAAATATAAGTAATACAATTATGAAACGGACAAGTTTATACAATCTGCGCATTGCAATTTCTCCGCGTCTTACTTTTCTGCGGAGCTTTTCCTGCTTCATTTTTCTTACTACCGTATATTTTTCATCCATTTATTTGTTTAGTCCCGCGCTGTTTAGTATCAGTAATACCAAATCATCGTAACTTATACCCATTGCCTTTGCCTGTGCGGGCAAATCGCTTACATCAGTCATTCCGGGGCTTGTATTTATTTCCAATAAATATGGTATATCATCTTTCATCATAAAGTCTATTCTTGATACGCTTCGGCACCCTGCTGTTTTAAAGGCTTCTATTGCCATTGTTTTTACTCTGTCCGTGACTTCTTTACTTAACCTTGCGGGTACTATAAATTCACTCATACCGCTTGTATATTTTGCTTCAAAATCGTACCATTCAGTTTTGGGCCGTATTTCAAGAATTTCCGTAGCAAAGGCTTTATTCTCTTTTTCCAGTACACCGACTGTTACGAAAAATCCGTCCACAAATTCTTCCGCCAGTACATCATCATTGTATTTTAAAGCTGTTTCATATGCCTGCTTTAATTCATCTTTTTTATTAACTTTTGTCATTCCGAAACTTGAACCCTCGCTTACGGGTTTTATAAATAAGGGATATTTTAAATCCTTTGTTTTTTCATATATATCATCGCCTTTTTGTATAAATGCCGATTTCGCCATTATTATATTTTTATTAGTCGATAATATTCTCTTGGTATATTCTTTGTTCATTGTTATTGCGCTCGACATTACCCCGCAGCCCGTGTATTCTATTTTAAGAATTTCAAGTATCCCCTGCACACAGCCGTCTTCCCCGTATTTTCCGTGCAGGGCATTATATGCAACTTCAATTTTACTTTCTTTTAACTTTTCTGAAATATTTTCATCCACAACTATCATTTCGGCATTTTTATAACCGAGTCTTTTTAAGGCTTCATAAACATTTTTGCCCGAGCGCAGGGATACTTCTTTTTCGCTTGATAACCCTCCGCAAAGCACCCCTATTTTTGTATCTTCAGAATATTTTTTTATTTCATCTCTTCCCATAATTTCTGCTCTTTCGTTCCTGTGCTTCCTATGTATATTATTTCGGGATGTAATTCTATTGTATATTTTTCTTTTACTTTTTTATACATTTTATACATTAAGTTTATTACATCCGTTGATGTTGCATTGTCTTTGTTTAATATAAAATTTGCGTGATTTTCAAATACGCAGGCTCCGCCCTCTTTAATTCCGCGCATTCCGCATAAATCAAGAAGCCTGCCCGCAGAATCATTCTGCGGATTTCTAAATACGCTGCCTGCATTTCCAAGGCTTAGGGATGGGTGCCTTTGTTTTCTGAACTCAATATTTCTTTTCATTAATTCTTCTATATTTTCTTTATCACCCGATTTTAAATTAAATTCAGCTTCAAGCAGTATGCAATTATTTGTCTGCAGAATTGACTTTCTATAGCCGAAATCCATTTCTTCTTTAGTTAAAAAAACTGTTTTATCAGCATTTATATCGTATACTTTTGCATTTTCAAAAGTATCTGATATCGCTTGATTATGAGCCGAGGCATTCATATATACCATACCGCCTATACTTCCCGGAAATCCGATTAAAAATTCAAACCCGCTTAATGAGCGATTTGCACATTCTTTTGATAATAACGGCCCCCGTACTCCGCATTGTGCTTTTACGGAGTTATTTATTATCTCATAACCTTTTAGTTTTTTTGTAAAAATAATCTTTTTATCTATATAATCAGAACTAAACAGTACATTAGAGCAGTTTCCCAGCACCATATCGTATTCTTTTGATTTTATTAATTCAATAAAATCATCAAGATTGCTCGGAAAAGCTGCTTTCTTGAGCAGTCCGCCGATTTTAAACGTACACTCACCCTTTACTTCATAATTTTCGTATATATCAGTCAAGATTATGAACCTTTTTTTGTTCTTCGTTAATTAATCCGCCGAGTTTTGTTATTGTACCCGCGCCCAATGTTATTACTATATCATTTTTTTTCAGTAATGGATATATTTTTCTTGCGCATTCTTCCATTGAGCCTGAAGCATAAATTGCGTTTGAATGATTAATTTCTTCAAAAAAATTCTTTGAATTTATGCCCTCAATTTCGTTTTCACCTGCGGAATATACGTCTGTAATTATTAATGTATCCGCTTGATTAAATGCTGTCTTAAATTCGTCCCATAATCCCTTTAACCTGCTGTATCTGTGAGGCTGAAATATTGCAATGATTTTATTATCATCTTTTAATGATTTCTTTGCTCCCGATAATGTAGTTTTTATTTCATTAGGGTGATGTGCGTAGTCGTCATATATTGTAATTCCGTCAAATTCGCATACTTTTTGAAATCTTCTTCCCATTCCGCTGAATGTTTCAAAATATTTTAAATATTTATCAATATCAATTCCCGCTTCATTTAGAGCAGAATATACCGCCAACGCGTCATACACATTATGCTCACCCGGAACGTTCAAGGTTATATGTGCCTTTTTAGCTCCTTTATACGATATGTCAAATTCACTGCCAAGTTGTTTGTAGACAATATTTTTTGCGCAGTAATCACCCGTATTAAGCGAAAATGTTATGTAATTATATTCGGGGTATAAGCGCATAAATTCTTTATTGCCTTTGCAGTCCGAATTTATAATTACCTTTTGGTTTGGCTTATTTGAAAGATATTTGTTAAATGTTTTTGCAATATCTTCAAATCCGTTTTTATAGTAATCCAGGTGGTCTTCTTCCATATTATTTATTACTGCAATATCTGTTGCATATTTTTGGATTGTTCCGTCCGATTCATCAAGCTCCGCAATAAAATACTTATTATCTGCATATTGAGCATTTGTATTTATTTCGGGAATTATTCCTCCCGTTACAAAAGACGGATTTAATTCCGCTTTTGTTAAAATATATGAGCTTAAACCGCTTGTTGTGGTTTTTCCGTGTGTGCCCGAAAATCCTATAAAATATGAGTTTTGATTTAGCGAAAATTCGTCTGATATCATTTTTAAAATATCAGAGCGGTGGTATATCTTTAACCCGAGTTCTTTAGAGCGCAGAATTTCTACATTATCGGATTTTATTGCACTGCTTGCTACAATAATCATATCGTTTTTTATTAATTCTTTATTATGCCCGATATAAATTTTAATTCCCAAATCTTCAAGCTGATGAGTATACTTGCTCTCTTGAATATCAGAACCTGAAACGCAGGCACCTCTTTGCGCAAGGTATTTCGCAAGAGCGCTCATACCTACTCCGCCAATAGCAATAAAGTGAAACTTCTTATCCCTAATTTCCATGATTACTCTCTCTCTGACTGTCATGTCTATTTTATTATAAAATTTTTAATAGTTGAATTATTCTTAAAATATTTGTATAATTAACTCAATTCACTATTATATAAGAGGTTATTATGAAATTACACGTACAAACATTATTTG
>CANPYB010000110.1 GCA_947587605.1 Candidatus Gastranaerophilales bacterium | reverse complement strand
GATGCCTGCAAAATTGCAATAACTACCGTTAGAGAGTTTATCTCAAATAATGATTGCCTTGAAAAAATTATTTTTATTGATATAAACGATATAATTGTTGAAATATATAAGAGAAATTTAGAAAATTAGCAAACTATACAGAAAGCAGACAGCTAATTACAAATTTAATCCATTAAAAGCATTATCAACATTTTCCTGAGTAAGCCCTATATATCTCATAGTTACAAAAACCGAGCTATGGTTAAGTGAGTGCATTACAAGGGTTATATCATTTGTTGTTTGATATAGCCAATATCCGCAGGTTTTTCTTAATACGTGGGTTAAAAAATGAATTTGAGAGTATAATCTTGCAACAACCTCTTTTAACTTCCGATATGCTGGTGATTGATCTATTGCTTTAATGTTTTTTAATTTATCTTTTCTATTACTATAGAACAGATAATCATCGTCTTTTAAATTAAATTCCCTTATATAATTTTCTAATACTGCTTCAAGAATGCTGTTAATAGGGAATTGCCTATTTTTACCTGTTTTAGTTTCTTTAGTATGAACATAGCCTGATTTAACATCTGATACTTTTAATTTTAAAATATCCGAAATACGAAGGGCTGTATTTATACCGGTACAAAAAAGAGCATAATATTTTCTTGTTTTCTTATTATTGAGAGCTGTTTTTATCCCTTCAATAATTGCCCTATCTTTAATGGGTTCCGCTGCAACCGCAGTATTAATTTCAGATTTAATGCCCGTATTTTTATCAACTCTAATAAATTTACTTTTTTTCTTTACCATTTCATACCCCAATGTAATTGATTTTTTGTCTCATTATTGCTCCTAAAACTCAAGAATTCAGCCAGTTTTCTTGACTTTCTTACATTGAGACACAAATTAAGATAATTAAAATCCCACCTAAAGCATTATATAGTGGTTCTCTAAGGTAAATTTAAAAAACTCATACTTTTATAAAAAGAATGAGTTTTAAGAATCGCTCTCTTTGTTAATGCTTTTTAAGGCTAAATTTATATTTTCCAAATCTTCTTGTGATAAATTTTGTTTATCAATATTTTCCAATCTTGTTTTTATATCTTCTATATTAAGAAATGCCTCTAATGTACTTTTATTTATTTCATAGTGTTTTTTCCATTTGTTTTGAGAAGAATAAACAGGATTTTTTAATTTATCAATAAAGTATACTAATTTTTTATCAGTATTAGTCATTGTTGCAATATATTGCGATAAATAATCTTTATTTCCATATTCTTTCCAAAAATACAATATTCTGGCAACATTTTTATTTGCAATTAGGCTACCATTATATGATTTTGATTTATCCTCTACACTGTTGATGTCTGCATTAGCTCTTTCTTCTATTTCAGATAATGTTTCATTTTTTAATTCTTCAATTAAATCTTCTTCAATATAACTTAAATTAAAATTATTATTTAAAAATTTGTAAATAAAATCAACAGCTGGATTTATACTTTTATTTACATTAAATGCTTTTTTCAATATTCGGTTAAAATCATTTTGATAAATCTCTGCAAATTTGTAACATATATGAAGTATGCATCTAAAAATATCAGGAGCCAAAAAATCTTCATCGTATGGCTTGAAATAATCACCACATTCAAATAATGCTTTAATAATATTCGTTACTTCGTTTTCGGGTATAGATTGATCTATAAAGTATTCAAATTTATTTAAAAAGATTTTTAATTCAGATTTTTCATCTATTTCTTCTAATTTTTTAACAAATAGATTATAATTATCGGCCAATTTTATATTTTCAAGAATCATTTTATTGGTATATTTATCAGAAGTATCATATATAAAATACTTATCAAAATGTTCTTTTATACAAATTCTTGCAGTTGAATATGTTTTTTCTGATGTATATGAACTTGGTGAATAACCTTTTTTATTAATAATATATAATATGGGAAACATTGTATTCAATATTGAATATATATCACTTCTAAAAGAAAGATTAATATCCTCTTCTATAATTTTCTCCAATTTTTCTTTATAAATTTTTATTTCATCTTGATTGTTCAGATTGTTTATTTCTATGTCAGTACTATGTGTTAAAAGATTTTTGTTGTTTTTAATAAAATCATATAAATTAGGATACGCAATTTTTATTGCATTAATTACCCATAAATCAACAATATTAACTTCATTATGTAAAGATGGAGGGTATGATAAGGTTACTATGTTTATAAATCTTTTAAAATCCCTAATGTTATTAAAAAAATTACATATCGAAGATGCAAAAGGATGAGACCAATATTGTGCATAATCAGTATTCCATTTATTATTACTAATTTCGTTGTGAGTTAAAAATAATTCTAATTCACTGAAAATATATTTTTGAAAAAGAGATGAATTTAACTGTGGCATTTCAAAAGGTATTTGAATGATTTTTTCTATAAATTGCTCTCCATAATCTTTATGATAATTATTTAAAGCATTAGCAATAATTTTTTTATCGAATGATAAAAAATATATTATATTAGGCAGGTTAGCTATAGCTTTAATTAGTTTAAATATAAAATAAATTTCTTTGTCCGATAATCTATCTATATCATCAATAAATATAATAGTTTTTTGTTTTAATTTTTTTAATACATTTCTTAAATCTTCTTTTAAATTTAAAATATCGTCATTTTTGTTGAAATCGAACTGAAAAATTCCAGGAGAAAAATATGTTAATAACTTTGCAACATATTCGTCTAAAGCAGACAAAACTTCAGGTTTTTCTTCTTTTTGCAGGTTTTTTCTAATAATATTGAAAAATTCCTTGATAATACTCTTTTCATCTAAAATATTCCAAGGGGCAAAATCAATTATAAGCATATCTTCCGGAGTACTTTTTTTATTAGAATTTTTTAAATATAAAAATTTGTTTTTGGTCATAATAATTAGTTCAAAAAACCAAGATATATCTAATGGCATTTTTATTATTAGGTAACAAGTAACAATGAGTTTAACAATAAAACAAAATGCACTTAATAAGATATAAGGGTTAATCCAAGAAAAATAGTAAGATTCACAAAAAAACCTAACAATATCAAAATTTAAAAGAAAATAGGATAAATTAAAATATAATATTAATATTAAAAATAATAACGAAACTAACCACTTTAAATAATTTGTGAGATTCCAAGATGAATTTTTTTTTGTATCCTTATTAGAAAAACTTTTTTTAAGATATTCTTTTATAAAGTTAATAAAACTTGTTTTTCCGCTGCCCCATTCACCGTATAGCCCAAAAACTAACCCTTCGTCAAGAGTTTTATCTTTATAGCTAATTAAAATTTCAGCTATACTTTTAGCATATCTGGTTCTATCTAATTTATCTTCATTCGTACTTTCAAGCGGTTTGTCGTTATTTAAAACTTCCATATAAATACCTTCGTTGTAACAATTCTATCAGAACTTATAATAAAATATATAATTTATTAACGGAAATATAAAAAATACTATCTATACAAAATATTGTTGAAGTTTATCATACTGATATTTAAATTTCTCAAGATTAGAATCTTTTAATTTATTAAGATTAATAAGTTTCCATTGAATAGCAGGTAATTTTTCTATATTTTCTATATTAAAATCTTTCAAATTAGCTTTTAAAGAAACAAAATCCAATAAAAGATTTTTGTATGGTAAAAGATTAATTTTTACAATTTTAATAAGATTATTTAATGTTTCAATATGTTCTTCATAAGTAAATGATTTATCTGTCATTCCAACAAATTGCTTTTCAAAAATTTCTTTTTGATCTTTTATATTTGGACTTAATATTTCATGGATTGGTTTATCATGACTTAGTAACATTGCAATAAAACCTTGCATTAATTCAGAATTTAAACTGTTATTCTCAAAATATTCTTTTATATCAAATAAATCTCTCGGGTGCTGTCTATCTAATGCAGCGCAAATTTTTCCGCCAAATAGTTCGGGCATTGATATAACTTGCATTTCTGTATATCCGAATTTATCTTCAACGGTGTTACATACAGGCATAATATTAGGTTTATGTATATAACCTCTAATAATGTAATTTGGTTCTATTTTAATAGAAGCAAGCGAATTAGAACATAATATCTTTTTTTCAATATTATTCCCTTGAATAATTGCATTATATCCGTGAATATTAAGAGCTTTTGCTATTCTATCCAGCGCGGAATTAATATTTGTACAAGCCTCTAATCTTGGTTCAAATCCAATGTATGTTAAATCTATATCAACAGATAAACGAGGAAGATTATAATAAAATAAATTAATAGCACTACCGCCTTTAAGTGCAAAACAATTTTCTTTTGATATAAATTGAAGTGCATTAATTACTAAATTAACTTGATTTATATACTTTTCATCCATTATATTTCTTCAATATTCCCAATTATTATATTATATTGTTTATTATAAATACCGCCTTTAGTTATTTCTCTTGTGCCTTTACCTAAATCAATTTTGGTTAAATCTATTTTTTTAAACCAGGGATGATTAATTTTTTCAACTATATAAAGAAATAACCGTTTTACTTTTATAGAAGTGCATTGTTCTAATAATACTTGAAATTCCTTAGGTTTAGCTACAACAATTGTTTCAATTATTTGATATGCCTCATTTAAAGTAACTTTTTGAGGAACAAGATAAAGCATTTCTAATAATGCACGCTCTAATGTGGGAATTTTAATAGAAAAATCAGCTTTTTTTTGTTCAATTAAACTAAGTTTCTCAGGCAAGAAAGTAGTTCTGTTGAATTCTATTTCCTTAGAATATAAAGAAATAAACCACTTGGGAAGTTTTTCTCCTCTTGTTCCTATTAACTGATATTTTGTATTAAATGAAATATTATGTCTTGCGTTATAATATTCATTTAATGCACTTATTCCGCCTATATGAATGCTTAGTCCTAATTGTTCTTGAAGAGCGTATAAGGCACCATTTATATCTATTTTTTCTCCTAATTTAACATAAGCTCCTTCATAAAGTCTTGTTAACCAACCGCTACGTTCGTATATTTTTTGCAAATCGTGCGAAAACCCTGCTTTTGCAAGATATTTTGAGGTAAGAACTACGTTTACAGGTGTGTTTGATAAAAGATGTTTTAAATTTGTTTCATTTCGGGTATTCATAATACCTATATTAGCACAAAAGTAAAATATAGTAAAGAAATGTAATTAAAATTTTGTTTGTAATATGTGTGTAATTATGTGTTTTTTTCTATAAATTTACTGCGTTTTATCAAATTTACACATTTGGCTGAAATGCAATGACAGTATAAAAAAATATAACTTCATCAAAAATTTTCCGCTCCCTTACAAGGAGGATGTCAGGAGTTCAAGTCTCTTAACGCCCACCAATTATAAAGAGGTTTCAAGCCTCTTTTTTATTTGTTTTTATGTTCTCTTAAAACAGCAAGAGCCTCGCAGTATATCTCCATATCTAAATTT
>CANPYB010000109.1 GCA_947587605.1 Candidatus Gastranaerophilales bacterium | reverse complement strand
AACCATGGATAAATATATTGAAATAATTGAAAATGACGAAATTATAAAGAAAATAAAACCTTATTTAAAAGAGGTTCAAGCCTATATTGTAGGCGGATTTATACGTGATGTGTTCCTCGGTAAATCCAGTCCCGACAGGGATTTAATTATTTGCACGGAAAATATCGAGCTTTTTGCAAAAAATTTAAGTGATGTTTTAAACGCTTATTTTATCGAGCTTGACAGCGAAAATAAAATATACAGGCTCGTTCTTGAGGATAAAATTAATTATATAGATATAACATGCCCGATTGAAAACAGCCTTGAAAAAGATATTAAACGCCGTGATTTGACAATTAATGCCGTTGCTTATGATATTAATAATTCCAAATTTATAGACTATACGGGCGGAATTAACGATATAAAAAATAAAATAATAAAAGGAATTTCGGATAAAAACTTTACGGATGACCCTTTAAGACTGCTTAGGATATTTCGTTTTCACGCTAAAACGGGGTTTGAACCGGATAAACACTTAACGGAAATCACAAAAAAAGAATATAAAAACATAAATTTGCCCGCAAAAGAACGCATAAATACCGAAATTATTAAAATGTTTGAGGGCGATTACTGCTCAAGCGCTTTATTAAAAATGGATGAGGCTATGTTATTAGAAGAAATTTTCCCCATATATAAAGAGGTTAAGAAAATTCCTCCAAACTCTCATCATCACTTAGATTTGTTTCATCACTTGACAGAAACCGTTAATCAGCTTCAAATAATATACGAAAACTCTGATGAAAGAATAAAACTGCACCTTGATAAGCAGGATTTCGGCGGGGTAAAACGTATTGCATTCTTAAAACTGGCAGGGTTTCTTCACGATATCGGCAAACCTTTTTGCTGGACAATAGAAGAAGATACCGGCCGCCACAGATTTATAAAGCACGATGAAATCGGCTCAAAGCTGTCTGTGCAGATTTTAAAAGACTTAAAGTTTTCTAATAAGCAAATTGATTATATAAAAACGCTCATAAAGTATCATATATATCCGTCAATGCTTGTAAGTGCGCCTGACGCAAACGAAAAAGCGTTTATGAAATATTACAGAAAAATAAATGACTGCGTTATAGATAATATCCTTTTGGCTATGGCAGACAGGCTCTCAGCACGCGGCGAAAAGGTCACAAAAGAAATGGTTGAAAATAACATAAATAATTTAACAAATCTGTTAAATAACTATTTTGAAGTGCGAAAAGATATTAAACCGCTTGAAAAATATCTTGACGGCACTGACGTTATGGAGATATTAAAAATAAAACAGGGGCCTCAAATCGGTGAAATATTAAATAAATTGCAAGAAGCTCAACTAAACGGCATGATTAGAAACAAAGATGAAGCGGTTATATTTGTAAGGCTTTTGCCAGTGCAATCGGAACAGCCAAAGAATTAGAACCTCTTTCAAGTTCGTCTGAACCGTCATAAAACATGGAATCTTCCAATCTTCTATGCCCATTTTTATCAACAGCTAAGGAATTATGGGAAACATGGCTGTCATGAATAATAGTCCCGTTATGCTCAACTCCGCCTTCAATACAAATAGCATTATCCGCTAATGCCCATAAGTTAAATGTTTCTTCGTCATTAACGGTTTTATAACTGCCTGCTATATATACCGGAATCTTAATTTGTTCAATAGCATCCAGAACATCAAGTGTCTCACTTAATTTTGTATATACACATTTACCGGATGAATTATAATTAGAAATTTTGTAATCTTTTTTATTTCTTATAATGTCTTTAATCTGTTGTCTGTATGTAGAAATATTATCGGGTGTAATCTCAATTCCAAGTTCGTTCTTAACTAATTCATTAATAGTAGAATAAGTAATGTCAAAGCCTGCAGATAAATTAACTGCTTTATATTTCATCCCATTATCTAAATTTGCTTTAACGGTTTCACAAGATTTTTTATGTGCCAGCATTGAAAGATGTGGAATATTATTATAAATTAAATCCAATAATTTTTTTGTGATTTTATGATTGTCTAAAGTTCTTTCCATATTTGGGTGTTTGTTGAATATTTTTATCAAGCCTTTTTGAATAGGGTTAAAATACTTTGTATGACTAGTATTAATTCTTGTTAAAGAAATATTAGGATTTATATATTTTATAACATTACTTACATTTGTTCCGTGTTGAACAGTACCGTTACCTCCCATTGTAAAATCATCTATAACGGCAACAGGAATAAATCCTTGCTCATAAAATGAATCGGGATGAGGTGTTGCAATATTGATAAATTTGTCTGTATATCCGCTTGGAGAAGTAATTGTAAGGCTTTCGGGTGTTTTCACAATTTTGGAATAGTTAAATGAATCTGCCTCTTGTGCCTCAATTATTCCATTACCGTTTTTATCAAAATATGTGGCAGCAGTTTTTTGTTCATCCGTACCTTTTTGCGCTATTTGTTCAATTTTTGTCGAGGGCAGTATATACATCTTTATATTACTTCCTTTACTATATATAAAAAATTTTTTTTGCCGTAATTGCTATATTTACAAATATAAAGTATAAAATCTTAACAGATTATTTCGGATTTTTTGCCAAAAAGATAATTTTTTTTTATAATTCACATGTAGAGAAAAAAGGTTAATATTATGAATTCAGTTGTAATAGTCGGAAGAGCTGGGCAAGACCCCGAGGTTAAATATTTTGAATCGGGAAAAGTTAAAACTACATTCTCAACCGCAGTGTCAAGGTGGGATTACAAAAGCAAAGCAGAAACAACCGACTGGTTTAATATAGAGTTGTGGGATAAATCTGCCGAAATAGCAGGCGAATATGTTAAAAAAGGACGTCAAGTCTGCATTGAGGGCAGGCTCGTTTCAAATAAATGGACGGGTGCTGACGGCGAACAAAAAGAACGCTTTGTTATTCGCGCTAATACAATAAGGCTCTTAGGCAGTAAAAACGATAATTAATCGGATAACATTATGAATTCTTCCAATTATATAGGGATAATAGCTGACGATTTAACCGGTGCAAATGATACCGCTTTGCAGTTTTTTTTAAGAGGCTGTAAAACGCAGGTTTCTTTCGGAGAAGATATCAGTATTGACGAAAATCTTAATACCGAAGTTTTTGCGCTGTCAACGGAAACAAGAAACACTAATGAAGCTGACGCTGTTGAACGGGTTAAAACCGCTTCTGAAAATATTTTTAAAAAGTACGGGTTTGAATATGTTTATAAAAAAATAGATTCCGTGTTAAGAGGCAATATTACAGCCGAAATAATGACCTTAATTAATACCTTAGAGTATGACGCTGCCGTTATTTTCCCTGCATTCCCCAATGAAGGCAGAACTACTATAGGCGGATATCACCTTGTAAAAGGTATTCCGCTGCAAAGAACGGAAGTTTCACGCGACCCTTCTTGCCCCGTTTTGGAATCAAATATTGTTACTTTAATTAAAAATAAATTGGATGACGATAAAAAACAAATTGTTGACCTGCTTAGTCTTGATACCGTTATGAAAGGCGCAGGCCCTATTTTAACTAAGTTAAATGAGTTAATATCTAAAGGTAAAAAATTAATTGTAGCCGACGCTGTTTCCACTACCGATTTGGAACAAATTGCGCTCGCCGTTTCAAAAAGCGGTTATAAAATATTACCCTGCGGTTCTGCAGGAGCTGCTCAGGCATTAAGTCAAATATGGCAGCCCTCGGACTCACGGGAAAGTAATATTCAAGAGCTTCCCGATTTGCCTAAACTTATGGTATCGGGCAGTGCAACTGACTTAACCGCTTCACAGATTAAAAAACTTCAAGATAGTGATGATGTTGAAAATGCTTATTTTATTGCTATTAAACCCGAAAATATTTTCTCCGACGATTATGAAGAAATAGCTCAAAGAATTATTAATAATCTTGTAAAAAACCATATTGTAGTGGTTCATTCCGCTTCACTTACGGAAAACAGCGAAGAATTTTCCGCACTCTTAATAGACCATGAAATTACTAGGGAAGCATTTATATCTAAAATTTGCAGTTATCTTTCCGCTGTTACAAGAACAGTATTGGCTCAAAAACAAGCTATATTAATTACAGTGGGTGGAGAAACTTCTTATAAATGCTGCAGAGCCATCGGCAGTAAGAATTTACAAATAATAGATACCGTTGCACCTGCCATTCCGCTTGGTATTGACCATAAAGGTCAATATATCGTCACAAAATCGGGAAATCTCGGAAATCAAAATACGCTTATTGATATAGTTAAATACTTTGAACAGGATAATAAATGAAAAAAATCGGAATAACACTTGGCGACCCTAACGGAATTTCTCCCGAAATCGTTATAAAATCACTGAATTTTCTTGATTTGCCTAAGGAAAAGGTAGTTATTATAGGCAATAAAGTTATATTTGATTACTATAAGGAAAATTATTCTCTCTTTTTAGAAAAAGATTACGATATAGAAGAAATACCTTTTAAGAAAGAAGATATAAAAATCGGGAAAGAAACCATAGAAGCGGGCGAATTTGCCTTTTGCGCAATAAGAAAAGCGTGCGATTTGGCATTTAATAAAAAAATTGAAGCAATAGTAACAGCTCCCGTTTCAAAAAACGCAATGAATATGGCAGGGCATAAATATAACGGTCAAACGGAGGTTTTAGAGCAGTATTTGGGAACTTCATTAAATAAAGCTCAAATGCTGTTTATCGGTGAAAATTTTTCCGTATTACTGCTTACAAGGCACATTGCGCTTAAAGATGTTCCTTTTATTCTTAATAAAGAAATGATTATTGAAAAAGTAAAAGCGCTAAAAACCGCTTATGATAGACAGCTTGGAATTCAAAACCCAAAGTTCGCCGTCTGTGCTTTAAACCCTCATTGCGGTGAAAACGGATTGTTCGGCGATGAAGAAATATATCAAATATCACCTGCAGTAAATGAATTACAACAGACAGGAATAAATATATCGGGTCCGTATAGTGCAGATACGCTGTTTTTGACGGCAATAAGGGAAGAACATCCTTATGACTGTTACATTGCAATGTATCACGACCAAGGATTAATACCAATAAAACTTTTGGAACAGAATTGCGTTAATACGACCATAGGTTTAAGTGTATTAAGAACCTCTCCCGCACACGGCACCGCTTTTGATATAGCGGGACAAATCAGCGCAAATCCCGACAGTATGATTAATGCAATAAAACTCGCTATAAAGTAGGATAATCAAATGGAAAATAAAAAGTCATTATGTATATATTGCTCATCCAGCAACCATTTGCCCAATAAATTTTATGAAATATCACGTGAATTAGGTGAAAGACTGGCAAAAAACGGCTATAATATGGTATATGGCGGAACAGTCGTGGGAATGATGGGAGTAATTGCCGATACCGCCTCAAAATTCGGTGCAAAAGTTACGGGAGTTATCCCTGAACGTATAGAAGCATTCGGATTAAAACACCCTGCACTCGCTC